>NZ_CP044524.1:300000-531768 GCF_008831545.1 Halorussus halophilus | reverse complement strand
GGTGACGCTCGAAGTCGAGAACACGGGCGACCGCACGCTGTTCGACTTCCGAGTAATCGACGGCGTCCCCGACGAACTGCGCGTGGTCGATGGCTCACCGCGCGGTGCCTTCGCGCTCCGCTCCGGCGAGACGCGCACGCTGACCTACGAAGTCGCGGCCAAGCGCGGCGACCACGAGTTCTCGGACCCGGTTGTCAGACTCCGGACGCTGACGGGGACGCGCAGACACACCCCGACGGTCGAACCAACCGGCGAGACGACGCTGTCCTGTTCGCAGGCCGTCACCGACGCTCCCGTCGAGCGTGCTTCGCACTTCCGCGTCGGCACGCGACCGACCGAGAGCGGTGGCGAGGGCGTCCAGTTCCACTCGACGCGGGAGTATCAACCGGGCGACCCAATCGCCCGCCTCGACTGGCGTCGGTACGCCAAGACGGGGAAACTGACGACCGTGCAGTTCCACGAGGAGCGCGCCACACAAGCCGTGGTCGTCGTGGACGTTCGGCCGGTTACGCGAGTCGTCCCGAAACCGGGCTACCCCGACGGCGCGGAACTCTCGACGTACGCCGCCGAACGTCTCTACGAGGCGCTCGTCGGCGCGAACGTCGCCACCGGCCTGACCGCCCTCGGCGTCGGCGACGACGAAGTCGTCGGTGCCGACGGCCTGCCGTGGGTCGCGCCGGAGGGCGAGACCGGCACCGCGGTGAACGCCAGACTGCTGTTCGACGCCGTGCGTGACTCGGCGGCGGAAACGACCGAGCCCGCGGGCGAGACCACCGCGGCCGACAGTCCGGTCGCGACTCCCGACGGTGGAACCGAAGTTTCGGACGAGACGACCGAAGCACTGCTCGCGCGCCTGCCGAAAGACGCCCACGTCGTCCTCGTCTCGCCGTTGCTCGACGAGTGGCCCGTGTCGTTCGCGCGCTCGCTGGCTACTCGCAACCACGACCTGCTCGTCCTTTCGCCCGCCGTCGCGCGCGAGGGGTCGCCCGGCCAGACCGTCGCCGCGGTCCACCGCGACCTGCGGCTCTGGGACGCCGAGTTAGCGGGGGCGACGACCGTGGACTGGGACGTAGAGGACCCGCTCGGACTGGCACTCGACCGCTCGCTGCGCACGCTACTCTCGAATCAATGACGCTCGAAACTACCGACCCCGACGACCGGCAGGGGACCACGACGGACGGACAGCCACCAGCCACAAACTGGGAAGCGACTCGCGCGAGTACCGCGCTAGCACTGCTGGCGACGCTCTGTACGGTCGGCCTCTTGGCAGTTACGCTCGGTGTCACCGTCGTCAAAGGACTGGCCGCCAGCGTCGCGGGTGCGCTCTGCTTCGCTGGCGTCTGCTGGTTGCTCACGTGGGACCGCTGGCAGGTTCCGGCGACAGTCGCCGCGAGCGCGCTCGTGGTTCCGGCCGGTGCCGCAGCAGCGGTGGGCGTCGGCTACGTCCTGCTCGTGGAGTTCGCTTCGTCGTTCCCGGCCTCGACTTCGACGCGCGTCGTCGGACAAACGTTGCGCATCCTGAGCGTGGCGATGGTCACGCTCGGCACGACTGCGGCCGTCTTCGGTGCGGCCGCCGTCCCGCGGAACTTCGTGACCCGCGAGTCGCTCGAAGACGGCTTCCAACTGGTGAGTCGCACCGCAATACTCCCCATCGGCTTCGCAGTGTTGACTCTCGGTTACGCGCTCGTCACCAACTTCGGCTCTGGACTCGGCGGCCCCGTCGGCGACCTGCTGGACTCGTTCGTCTCGGGGATGACTGACTGGTTCTTGGCGACAGATTCGGCCTCACAACCACGATTCCTCTCGTTCTGGCTCGTCGCAACTGTCTCGGTCTGGGCTCTCTCGCGCGCACTCGTCGCACTCCCGACCCGAGAACTCACGGCCGGTCGCTCGATTGCAGACGTGGAGGCCGAGGTCGTCTGGCAGCGCCTCGAAGAGACGTGTTCGAATCTCGCGGCCGCTGGCTTCGTCGGCCTGCCGCTCGTCTTCCTGCTCGACATTGCGGTCCCAGAAGCGGTGGTTCGCGGGACGCTTCCCGGAGTTCTGTACGACGTGCTCGTCGCCATCACCGGTGCGGCCCCGCTTCGATACGTGCTCCTCACAACTGCGCTCCTCGCGGGCGTCTCCGTCGTCGCGACGAAACTTCTCCGCTCGTCGGTGCAGACCGACGTCCGGACCGTCATGGTCGGCTACGCGCCGTTTCTCGGCGGACTCGGCATCGTGGCCGCAGTCCTCACAGTCCACGGCCCGGTGCTGGACGCGCTCGTAGACTTCGTCGCGGGTCGGCTCAGTTCCCCGATATCCGGCAACTTCAGAAGACTCGCGGCGAACGTCGAGACGTTCTACGGCTCACACGCCATCGTCCTCGGTATCACTGCTGGCGTCCTCGTCGTCGCAGCGACAGCGGTCCTCGCGCTCTGGTTGGTGTTCCGACTCGGCTTCGTCCGGGACCGCGTCTCCGGCCCGTCGATAGCGAGCGGCGGACTGTTCGTCGCCGTCGCGTTCGCCGGGACGCTCCGGATTCCGCTCGCCGTCTTCCTCGTCGGCTTGCTCGCCAGTCTGTTCGTCTGGGACGCGGGCGAGTTCGGGGTCACGCTCGGTAAGGAAATCGGCCGTCGCGCCGACACTCGGCAGGTCGAACTGCTCCACGCTGGCGGCGTATTGAGTGTCGGCGTACTCGCGGCACTCTCGACTGGTGTGCTCGCGACGCTTCTCGGTGACTTCGCCGGAAGCGGTGGCTCGCCGACGCAACTCTCGGTCGCACTTCCGGGTGCAGTCGTCGCAATCGTGTTACTCGTGATGGCGCTCAGGTAGCACGAGGGAGCAGCGAGAAATTTCTACGGTGACGCGACGGCGGGCACGTCCACGCCTGCGACCACGTCGTCCACGATGTCGCCCAGTTCGACGCCGCGGACGGCGGCCTCGTCGGTGGGGACGAGGCGATGCTCGAACACCGGCCGGACGATACCCTTCACGTCGTCGGGGACGACGTACTCGCGGCCGGAGACGACTGCCTTGGCACGTGACGCCTCGAACAGTCGTTGGATGCCACGCGGTGAGATGCCGACGTCGATTCGGTCGTCTTCTCGCGTGGCGCGACCCAACTCGACCACGTAGTCTCGAATCTTGTCGTCCACGCGAACGTGTTCGAGGACGCTTTGGAGGGAGACGACCACGTCGCGGTCCACGACTGCGGAGACGCTGGGGGACTTCGCGGTGCGGTTGGCGCGCTGGTCGATGAGTTTTCGCTCGCCAGCGTAGTCGGGGTAGCCCATCGTCGTCTTGACGATGAAGCGGTCGCGCTGGGCTTCCGGCAACCCGAAGGTACCCTCCTGTTCGACGGGGTTCTGCGTGGCGATGACGAAGAACGGGTCGGGCAACTCGTGGGTCACGCCGTCCACCGTGACCTGCCCTTCGCCCATCGCTTCGAGGAGCGCGGCCTGCGTTTTTGGGGGCGCGCGATTGATTTCGTCGGCCAGCACGACGTTTGCGAAGACGGGACCGGGGGAGAAGTCGAAGTCGCCGCTGCCCTCGTTGTAGACGTTCGACCCGGTGATGTCCGCTGGAAGCAGGTCGGGCGTGAACTGAATCCGCTTGAAGGATAGTCCGAGCGCGTTGGCGAAGCTCTGGGCGGTCAGCGTCTTGCCGGTGCCGGGCACGTCTTCCAGCAGGACGTGGCCCCGAGCGAGAACGCCGGTGAGGACGGTTTCGAGGAAGTCTCTGTCGGCGATGACTGCGTCGCCGACCGCGTCGAGGACGCGATTGCAGTGGTTCGTCGCCGTCGATTGGTCCATGTTCGTGTCGTCTCAGTGGGGCGTAAAGAACGTTCGGCATCGCTCTGTGAGAGTGCGGGCCGGTACCGGACAGGCGTAGAACTCTCGCCAGAAATCCAGAATCGTGGCCAGAATAGGTTGGGAATTTGACTTATAGGCTGTTACTAAAAAGATAAAAGCATATTATTCCTCGCTCTATTTATACGACAATGAGTTATTTGTCCCATTTATTTAAAAGGGTGGGTGGACGACGATTTATTCTATCACTCGGTGTCTTCTACCTCGGTATCGCAGTCGGGATGCCACTCGTGAAGCCACTACTGGACCGTACGTCTGGAGAGGTACTGATAATCTCTATCTTGGTGGGCGGTCCCGGACTCGCTCTCGTCTATGCGGGCTATCGGCTCCCCCAAATGGATATCCGTCCCGAACTGTACTCCAGAATGGCTCGGTGGTGCTTGGGCGGTATCGGAGTGATGCTGGCTATCATCCTGTTCGTCAAACTCGCGGCAGGTCTCAACGACGAACTCGCAAACTTTCTCATTCTCCCGGCCCTCGGTAGTCTCGCCGGTCTCGGCATGGGATATCACGATGCCAAGGCGAGAACCCGTGCGCGCAACGCCGAGGAGAAACAGCGAGAAGCGGAACGCTACAGTCACGAACTCGAACGGTACGAGCGAATCGTCGAGACGGTCAACGACGGCATCTTCGTCGTGAACGAAGACGACGTGTTCACGCTCGTGAACGAAGCCTACACTAAACTCGTCGGGTACGACCGCGAGGCGATACTCGACTCGAACATATCGCTCGTGTTGGAAGAGGCTGCCAAGTCTACCGACGAGATTCAACACGAACTGCTGACCGAGGATTCCAACGTGGGAACGACCGAGGACTCTGACGTGGGAACGTACGAGGGGACGCTGAAGTCCGCGTCCGGAGAACGAATCGAAGTCGAAGCGACCTTCGCGCTCCTCCCGGCCGAGCAGGGTGATAGCTACGACCGAGTCGGCGTCGTCCGCGATGTCAGCGAGCGCAACGAACGCGAACAGCGACTCGAACGACAGAACGAGCGACTCGATAGCTTCGCCAGCATGCTCGCACACGAACTCCGGAACCCCACCGCTATCGGCCAGATTTACGCCAAACAGCTTCCGGAGGAGGCGTCTCCGGAGGCCGTCGAGTACGTCACGGAGGCGTTCGACCGCATCGAGGACATGGTGGACGTCATGCTGGTCGTGGCGAGAGGTCACGAAGCGGTCTCTACGGGTACCACAGTGCAACTCGCAGACGCGTCCCAAGCCGCGTGGGAGGAGGTGGACGCGCCCGATGCGACACTCGAACTCGAACTCGACGGCGAGATAGAGGCGGACGAGACGTACATCCAGCATCTGTTCAGAAACCTGTTCGAAAACTCGGTCGAACACGGGTCCGAGTCGGTCACCATCACGGTCGGTGAACTCCCGACTGGCTTCTACGTGGCCGACGACGGAACCGGTATTTCGTCCGAACACCGTAACGCTGTGTTCGAACCGGGATTCACGACTGCGGCCGGGCAGGGCGGGACCGGATTAGGACTGGCGTTCGTCCGCGAACTCACCGAGGTGTACGAGTGGACGTGCACCGTCACGGAGAGCACTAGTGGTGGAGCGCGCTTCGAGTTCCGGGACGTGGCGACGATGCAGGAACTACCAGAGTAGTTCGGTGTGATTTCACTCCTTCGGCAGGCGGAGACTGGACGGCCGAACGTATTTTCCCGACGTTCGATACCCGGCTGTTACCGTGTCGAAACCGCGGACGGACGTCGCGATGGAACGCCGACGAGCAGGAAATCGACTTCGTGGTCGATTCGGTGGCCCTCCACAGAGACGGCGTTCCTTCCCGAGCTCAGCCGCTGTTCTCCCGTTGTGCGCGAGCAGTCGTCGTCCCGACATTCCAGCACGCGAAGCGACTCTTCCTCGACTTTGGCCTCTCGAACTGCAGCATCGCTGTACTGGACTGTGAGCCAGAGACGACTGTCGCTGCCGTAAGGAGTTACCGTCACCGGGTCTGTCACCGGTCTCCACTCGTTGGCATTCGAGTCGCTGGCGTCGTCGGACTCGTCCCGCTCCGACGTGTCTGACGTCCCGGTGAGCAACAGGTCGTCACCGGAGAGCGAGACAGTCGTCCCGGCGAGGGAGAGGTTTCGAACCGTCTCTCGGGCAGAGTTCCGGAGCGCGAGGTCACGCGACGTGTAGCGTCGGGGGACTCGGCCACTCATCGTGGTCGTCGTGACGCCTGCGTTGTCCAACCGACTCTCCGAAATCCGCGTCTGTCGAGTGTTCCTGACGGTGACGCCGACCGCCGAACTCTCGGTTATCGTCGCGCCGATGACGTGGACGCGAGTCGTGTCGAACAGCGCGACGCCGACGTGGTTGCTTCTTCCGGACGAGTTCGTGATAGCGACGTCAGTAGAGTCGATTACGGAGAAGCCAATCGAAGCTTGCGTCTCTACGACTGTCTTCCGGACGGCAACTCGTCGCGAGTGGACGACTGAAATTCCGACGAAGCCGTTCGAGATAGTCGAGTCGGCGACCGTCACGTCCGAGGAGTTCTCCACCGTGACGCCCTCGACCGTTCGTGAAGTCCGGACGCCTTCGACAGTAGTTTCGCTGGCGTTCACCACGGAGACCCCGTACACCCAGTTCCGAACCTCGATATTTCGGACCGTGACGTTCGAGCGCGTCCGATGCGCGCCGACAACGACGGCGGTCGAACTGTCCCTGAGCGACCGGCCGTCTATCGCGTGGCCTGCGCCGTCCAACTCGACGTCGTCTGCTCGAATGTCGATGCACGACTCGCGAGTCCGGGTCGCCACGTCCCGCGACAGTTCGTACGTGCCGGGCGACGTAATCGTCGTGCAAGCGTCGATACTGGTCGGCGAAGGGGACGCGTTCGACATACTCGGGGTGCTCACGCCGACGCCACTGACGCCGACTGCGACTGCCGCGGCAGTAAGAACTACCACGCCGACCACGACGACGAGTCGCCACCCAGAGATGGACATGCTCTGACCGTCCACGACTCGCCGGGAGTAGTTATCTGAAGCAGACTTTAGAAACTCGCGCGACCTGTCACGTTTGGCGTCAGAAAAGAACGTCAGGTGGAGTGGCTACTCCTTGATGAGCGCCACGAACGCCACCACGGCGACCAGCACTAACACGAGCGCCAGTCGAGCGCGCCACGCCGGAACCGCCGCGGTCGAAATCGGGCCGAGGACGTAGGCACTGACAGTCGCCAACACGATGCCGACCGCCGCGACGGCCAGTCCGCCCACGGTATGGGCGACCTCGCCGGTTCTGGTCTCGGCCACGCGTCCGATTTGGGACCCGAGTTCCGCGGCGTTGCCGCCGAGGTCGTGGACGACCAGCGCGCCAGCGACCGTCGCGAAGACGACCAGCGGGGCCGCGCCGGTTTCGGCGGCGACGAGTGCCGCGACGAACAGCAGGGCCGCACCGACCGCGAAACCGCCCGCGGCGTCGGTCGTCACCCACGGGCCGATAACGCGGAACACCACCGTTCGCAGGATGGCGACCGCGAACAGCGTGGTCGCGACGACGCCGAGCAGGGTGGCGCTCGTGCCGAGCGACGCGACCGTCTGGCTCCAACCTGCCCGCGAGAGCGTCTCCGTGACCGGCCCCGCGAAGGGTGCGAGTGCGAGGACGCCCGCAATCGGGACGACCACGATGCCGCCCGTCGCGTGGGCGAGCGTTCGCGGGGGACTCGACCCCGCCCAGCCGACGAACAGCCACTGAATCATTCGGGCGACGAGGACGACGAGGAGTCCGAGCAGGACTGTGGCGACCGGGAGATGTAGCACGCCCGAGCGCAACAGCCACTGCACCGCGTCGCCCATCGGTCCCAGCACGCCGAGGAACCCGGCGAACCAGCGCGGCCCCCACGTCGTCATCGCGAGCACGAACTGCCCGCCGAGGAACGCCCAGTAGATTCGCGGGACGTTCTCGACGCGGAGGTCGATGCGTTCGAGCATCGCCTCGCGAACGTCGCTGTCTGCGGGGAGCCAGCGGTCCAGCACCGGCACCGCCCAGAACAGCAACTCGCCGATGGCGAGTATCTCGACCTGCAACGCGACGAGTCGCGCGAGGTCGTGGGTCGTCGCAATCTCGACGATGCCGGTCGTCAGCAGGCCCGCGCTCGTGGTGAATACGTTCGCGTGCAGGCCCACCGCGAGGACTGCACCCACCGCCAGCACGGTCGCCGAGCGCCACGTCGTCTGTCGGACGGGCTTGGCGACTGCCTCGTCCAAATCGACGGTGGCGTTGACGACCACTGCCGTGACTGCGAGGCCGACCAGCACCGCGACCGCCTCGCCGAATAGCGCGGCGACGGCGAACGCGACGGTGCCGACGACGAGGCCGAGACTCCCGGCCGCGCGTCGGTCGTTCGACTCGCGCTGGAGCGCACGGACGCCGAGCGCGACCAGTACGGCCCCGGCGAGGACGCCGAGGACGCTGGCCGTCGTGTCGGTGGCGACGCCGAGTCCGAGACCGACGAGTACGGCGACGAGTGCCGCGACGGTCGAACTGAATCGGGTCGCGCCGCGTTCGAAGTTGTTCGCGGTACTCATTGGGACCACCCCGCGGTGGCCGCGGCGATGGCCGTACGAATCGGTTCGTCCGGTGACCAGTCTATCGTGCGAACGCCGCCACCGCGAACGGCGGAGAGTCGCTCCTCGCGGTCCAGTCGCTCGACGGTGCCACCGGTCGTATCACCCGTCACGTTGGGACTGACGACGGTGACGGGGTGGCCGTACGCTTCGAATCGCTCGACCATGTCCACTGCGCCCTCGTCCAACATCGGCGAGAGGTAGACGATTTGGGCCGCGTCGGGCAGTCGCTTGCGGAGCGTCTCGAACCGCTGTCGGTTCGCGCGCGTCCGGCGTCGGTCGCTGAACAGACCGACCGACTGTTCTCTCGGTTCCGGCGTCTCTCGGAGCATCGCCCGAATGCGAGCGGCCTGTTCGGTGCCGCCCGACGGTTCGAGATACTCCTCGGTCGGGCCGAACAGCGCGAGTCCGACGCGGTTGTTCTGCTGAAGCAGTGCGTCCGAGAGTCGTTCGGCGGCGTACGCGCCTAGTTCCACGGCGTCCGGTTCGCCGTCTTTTCGGGTGACGTGGGCCAGCGTCCGAACGTCCACGACGACGACCACAGTCGCCGCCCGCGTCTCGCGGAATTCGACGGTCGTCATCTCGCCCGTTCTGGCGACGCGCTTCCAATCGACGCGCGAGAGGGGGTCGCCGGGTCGGTACTCCCGAGTCGCGTAGAACTCCACGCCCTCGCCGCCCGAGTCGGTCGTTATGTGGCCCGGATACGACGAGGTGCGGGAGGGAAGGGGAACTTCTTCGGCGCGCGTCTCGCAGGTGATGGTGGAGTGTTCGATGTCCATGTCGGTGTCGCGTGCGTCTCGTTCGTCGCGCTGTTCGGACGCGCCGCTCAGGTTCTTGGCGACGAGCGTCGTCTTGCCGAATCGATGTTCGCCGCGCCGCGCAGTGAGCGCGTAGTCGAACGTCTCGCTCTCGCCGGGGCGCAGACTCGTCGCGTGGCGCGGCGACCCCGAGGCGACTTCGAGTTGGTCGGGGACACCGTCCACGACGCGGAGGTCGGCCAGCGTTCGCTCGCTCTCGTTGGTCACGGTCACCGAGACGTTCACGTCGCTACTCGGAACCGGCGTGTGGTCGTCCACGGTTCGGGTGACGCTCACGTCGAGGTCCGGCGAGCGAGAGCCGTACTGGTAGGCGGCGTACGCGAAGCCGACCACCGACGAGAGGAAGATGGCGGGATTCTGGAGGAGAACTCCAGCGGCCCCAGTGAGCAGGGCGACGGTGAGACCTGCGTTCCAGCGCGGGCCGGAGTCGAGGACGCCGCTGTCGTCTCTGTCGCCGTCTCCGTGCGGGTCGTTTCGGCTGTACGACGCCGACGCGCCAAACACGAGCAGGTAGAGCGCCGCGACGGTGACGCCGCCGACCAGTACCGCGACGACTTCACCGCTCATTGGCTCCCCTCCAAGTCGTCGGCGAGCAGCTGTTGCTGTAGTGCTTTGTCGCCGTCGGGGTCGTCTCGCTCTCGGTTCAGTTCGTCGTCTATTTGCTGATTCCCGCTCTTGGATTGGGTCGCTCGCATCTCCGGCGTGAGTGGGGGTTCGTCTCCCAACTGCTCCGAGCGAGACTCCGTAGCGTCGCGCTCGGATTCTGCGGAGTCGTTCGCGGACGAGTCGCTCGTCCCGTCCGACTTGTTGTAAATCTCACCTAAATCTTCGCCAGCTATCGGCACGCTCTCGTCGTCGTCGGCGAACAGCCCCGTGTGCTGGGGCCGTCGGCGACTCTCGATGTCGGTGGTGGCGAGTCGCTCCATCTCCGCGACGGCGTGGCGGGCCTGCCGCTCGAACGCTTCGCCGCTGGCCCAGTCTCGAATTCGCGCGCGAAGCGGAACGTCGGCGACGCCGCGCTCGGCGAAGAAGGCGGCCGCTCGTGGGTCGTCGGTCCACGACCCGTCGTTGAGTCGCCCGTTCGCTTCGCCGCCGCTACAGTCTTGTGCGTTGGCGACCACCGAGACGGCCGTCTTTCGGATGCGACTGCGGGCTTCGTTTCGTGGACCAGCCATCACTTCTTCTTCGTCTAGCACGGAGTCTACGTCCGCGCCTGCGGTCCGATGTTCGTCGTAGTAGGCGCGCTCCGGTAGCTTCTGCGGCGTCCAGAGGTCTGCTTCGTCGGTGTCGCCGACGCCCTGCTTGAACGACCAGAGGCCGAGCAGGCCCGCGACGGCACCGACCAGTAGTACGGTCCCTTGCCCCGTCAGCCCTGCAAGTGGTCGCAGGAGGGCGGCCACGCTCGGCACGAACGCGACGCCAAGCGCGAGCAGTAGGGACACGGTACCGACCAGCGCGAGGTTCCTATCGCGCAGGAGGTTCATTCGTCGTCACCGTCCCAGTAGCGCTTGATGCGGTCGAGCGCCGACCGCGCCCTCGGGGTCCTGTCGTCTCTGGACCGGCGGCCGTATCGAACTTCTTGGAACACGTCCGTCAGTTTCCGAACTGCCTCGTCGGGGTAGCCACGTTCGACCGCGGCGCGGGCGAACTCTTCTGGCGTCCGCGCTCGTCGGTTACGCACGAACACGCGGTCGGCCATGGTCTCCCACGCCTCCTCGATGGTCGGCGGGCGGGTCTCCTCCGGTTCCGGACTGTCGGGCGACGAGTCGGAACTGGACCGACTCCCGCTCGAAGAGTCGCGGCCGATGCTCGGCATGCTCATGCCCGAGAAGATACTCGACGCTCCCGAGAATCCGGAGAGCGCGCGCGGCACGGCGGTGAACGCCGCGACGAGACCGCCTGCGCTCGCGCTGGCGATTTTCCCGATAGCACTGCCGGTGCCGGAAAGCACCATGGCGAGGCCCTTGCCGACTTCGCTCGTCAGGTTGGCGGTGTCGTCGAGCAACTGCGGCATCGACGACGAGAAGCCGACGATGAACGTCATCGTCCGCTCGGGGAGGCCACCGACGAGGTCGCCGAGCGGTACCCCGCGAATCGTGATGGTGAACGGGAAGGCTCCGCTGGCGCTCGCAGTGGCGAGGGTTCCGCGAAGGAAGCCGACCCCGACGAGTCCGAGAAAGAGGACGCCGAAGAGGAGGAAGAACGTCTTCACGCCCTCGCCGTCGAACCCGCCGTCGTCGTAATCACTATCGGAGGCGGCAGTCGTAGTCCGTTCGGTAGTCGTTGCTGTAGTCGTCGTGCCGTCCGTCGTCTCACCGGTGTCCGTCGTCGAAGTGTCGGCCGTCGATTCGGTCGTCGTCGAGAAATCCACGGTCGTCGTCGGACCGACGGTCGCCTCTCCGTCGGGCGCGCCGGTCCCGCTGTCGCTCCACACTCCGGCCGGATAGGCTCCGAAACCACTAGCGGGGAAGAGGGAAGCGGCTAACAGGACCGCGAACACACAGAGGGTCGCGAGGGCGGCGTGGCGGCGGTTGTGTCCCACGGGAGAAAACGTAAACCTTTCAGTCAAATATATCTTCCTCCTTCTCCAATGAAGAAGCGAACGGTCCCTGCCCCCAATGACCCGAGATACTGACCTCACCGCACGCATCGCCGCGACGCTCGCGGTCGTGCTGGCGCTGGACGCCCTCTTCGTGGCCACGCTCGCCTCGCTCCTGCGACCGTGGTTCGCGCCAGTAATTCCCGAGTCGGCCTCGCTCGTCGGCCTGCTCGCGTTGCTCGTGCCCGCGACGGCCGCCGTCGCGTGGGCACAACTGCGCTACACCCGCAAAGAGACGCTCGCCGAGACTGACGCCGAAGTAGTCGATTCGACTGAGTATCCCGACCTGCACGCGCGACTCGGTCGCCTCGCCCAATCGGCCGACCTCGCGGTGCCGACGCTCGCCGTCGCCGACACCGACGTGCCGAACTGCTTCACCGTCGGCGGCGTCTCCGAGGCCACGGTCGTAGTCTCGACGGGACTGCTCGACACGCTTTCGGGCGACGAGTTAGACGCCGTGTTGGCCCACGAACTCGCACACGTTCGCAATCGAGACGCCAGCGTGATGACGCTAGCGACGTTCCTCCCCGCGCTGGCGAGCAAGGAGTACTCGCTGTTCTCCGTCGGGTCGTCAGCGCTCAAATCGGTCGGTCTCGTCGTCGCCAGTATTCTCGGCTACGCGGCCAGCACGACGATGATCGGCGTGGAACCGTTCACGTTCGCGTCGGTACTCGCGTTCGCAGGGTTCGTCGGCTTCTCGGTGCTGTTCGGTGGTGTGGCGCTCGGCGCGCTGGCGACGCCGGTCGTCTATCTGAGCGCGACGCTCTCGCGGGACCGGGAGTTCGTCGCCGACCGTGCTGGCGCACTCATCACCGGCAAGCCCGCCGCGATGGCGAGCGCGCTCGAACAGTTGGACGAGGCCGCGCCCGCGCGGCCGGACTCGGACGCACGAGTCGGCGGCGTGCGCGAACTGTGTTTCATGCCCCACGGCCTCTCCGGGGAGGACGAAGACCCCGAGGGCGCGACGGTGCCGCTCTCTGTCGAGACGCACCCGCCGACCGAGGAGCGAATCGCTCGCCTGCGCGACCTTGCGGCAGAGTCGAACCCGTACGAGCAACCCAGAAAAAGTCGGCACGTCGAAACGTCGTAGTCGGGAGCCGATTCGTTCGCTTTCTCTCTCGCCGTCTCGTCCGCTCGCTGTTTCTCGTCCGCTCGGTATCTTTTGTTCCCAATTCTGCGCTCACCGCTTGCTAGCGCCTTCGACCATTCCCGGCGAGTGAGTCGTCTCGCGCTTGCCGCGACTGCGACCGTAGAGGAACGCCCCGAACACCAGCGGCGAGAGCAGGGAGAGCAGGATGCTTCCGCCGACTGCGGTCGTCTCGGGGGTCAGCGTCATGCCGTCGCCGCTCGCTCCGACTCCGACTGCCGCGTCGCCGACGACGAGCGCGCCTCGCATTCCCATCGGGTCGTGCGGCTGGCAGGCGTACTTGACGACGCCCTCCGACTCGACGGTGTGTTCGAAGGTGTGTCCCTTCTCGCCTGTCATCTCGCTCTCGAAGGAGCCGTCCGCGGCGACGACGTTGTGACTGCCGCCCTCGCCGGTCCACTCCCAGACGACTGTCGTGCCGGGGTCAACGCGGACGGCCGCCGGGCCGAATCCGAACGCACCGCCGTTCGCGTCTGAGCCGACGCTGATGGTAACTTCGTCGTTGCCGGTCTCGTCCACGACGCCGTCGTAGTTCGTGGTCTTCTCGAACCACGCGTCGAGGTCTGCTCCTTCGCTGGCGCTCGCTCGTCCGGTCGCGGCGGGTGTGGCCGCGACAGTTGCGGCCACGCCGACGCCTGCCGTCCCACGGAGGAAGCCCCGACGGGTGGTCTGCGACGCGCGTCGCATCGTGTCGGCTTCGCTCATCTCAGTTCCCTCCTTCGTAGCCCGCGTACTCCATCAGTTTGGCGAAGATGTCGGTGTCCATCGCCGACTCGTAGACGACGGCGCTGAGCATCCCGCCCGGGTAACTCCGGCCGTTCATGACGTGATTGACCTTGTGGCAGTGCATCAGGTAGATGCCGGGGTCAGCGTCCGCTTCGAACTCGATAGTGTGTCGCTCGGCGGGTCCGAGGTTCGTCACGTCCTCGTCGTGGCGCGCCGCCTCGGGGATATTTCCGCCGTCTTTCTCGATCAACTGGAAGCGGTGGTTGTGGATGTGCATCGGGTGGGACATGTAGCCCGCGTTGACCAAGTGAACCCGAATCGTCTCGCCTTGCTTGACGATGATTGGCGACCCGTCTTCGGGGTGGAGCGTGCGCGGGGCAGACTTCCCGTTGATGGTGAACACGTCGCAGTTCCGCTGGCGCGGGTTGTAGTTCGCCTTCTCGCCAGCCATCATCCGCGAGAGCGACGAGTCCCAGTCCTTCAACGTCATGAAGTACTCGCGGTCTGCGGGTTCGTACCCCTTCGGGTCCACGCGGAAGATGCCGTACATCCCCATCTCCATGTGGCGCGGCGTCTGGAAGTGGCAGTGGTACAAGTGCGTGCCGGGCACGTTCGCCGGAATCGTGTAGGTGTGTTTCTCGCCGGGGTTGACCGTGATACCGGTCGTCGTCGGCACGCCGTCGTTCTCCCACGTCTTGCGTGCGCCGTGGAAGTGGAGCGTGTGGGGCATGTCGCTCTGCGTGTTGTCCAGCGTCACTTCCATGTCCTCGCCCTCCGTCGTGCGGAGGATGGGACCGGGAACGCTCGGTTCACCGTCGTCTGCTTGGAAGGCCCAGACGCGCGGCAGTTCGACGGGACCGCCCATCGAATCGCCGGGGTGGACGGCCTGCTTCGCTTCGCGTGCGCTCAGTGTGACCTTCCCGCCCTGCTCGTCCACGTTGACGATTTCGGGCGGACTCGTGTACGGAACGTCGGCGTTGCTCTGCATGGCTTTCTGCTGGTTCGATTGGGGTTCCTGTCCGCTCGGTGCCGTACAGCCTGCGGTCGCTGCGAGGCCGCCAGCACCAGTGGCTTTCAGAAAGTCGCGTCGGGACGGTCCGTCTCCGGGGGCACCGATTTGGCTCATGGTTACATGCTGACCTTCACACCCCTACTTAAAAGCAGGCGGCGGTGATTCTCACCAGCTGAGTTTCGTTCTCAACTCCTGAGAAATAGTGCGTCACAGTGACACGCAACCAGCAACTCTGCTCGGCCGAGTCGAACGAATTATGTGTCGAGTCACGAAACAGTCGAACGAATGGTGCGCGACCCGGCGGGTACGGCGAACGCCCCCGACTTGCAGGCGGTTCTCGACGCGCTCGACGACCCAGACTGCCGGGCAATCGTGCGGCAACTAGACGAACCCATGACAGCGAGCGAACTCTCGGACGCGACCGACGTGCCACTCTCGACGGTCTACCGGAAACTCGACCTGCTCAGCGACGCGTCGCTGGTGACGGAACTGACTGAGGTCCGTAGCGACGGTCACCACACGACGCGGTACGGGCTCGACTTCGAGGAGGTGTCGGTCGAACTCACCGAGGAGCGAACTCTCTCGGTCGCTATCGAGCGACCGCCGGAATCGACCGACGAACGACTCGCCGACATGTGGTCGGAGGTTCGAAAGGAAACATGATAGACGGAATCACCACGCTGGTAATCGTTCTGAAGACCACCTCGTTACTGCTCGGCGGTCTCATCACCTACTTCGCGTTCAAGGCCTACCGGCGCACTGGGTCGCCTGCGCTCCGCGCACTGTCGATTGGCTTCGCCGTCGTCACGCTCGGGGCGTTTCTGGCGGGTATCGCCGACCAAGCCATCGGACTCGACCGGAATCTGGTGCTGGTCATCGAGAGCGCGCTCACTGCGATTGGGTTTGCCGTGATTACGTACTCGCTGTACGTGGACTGAGAAACGGAACGCACGTACTGCTGACGGGCCGAACCTAAACAGTTAGGCACCACGATTTACTTTATGGATATTAAAGGTACGATCAGATGTCTGACGATGATTTCCCGGAAGACAAAGGGGAATTAAGGGGTGTGGTAGAGAACGATTCTTCGATAGTAGATCGTTCTCCAAGCGTTACTGCCGACCTCAATACCGTCTTTAGCCTGCTGAGTAACGAACACTGTCGCTATCTTCTTTACTACTTGGTCACGAAGGAAGGGGAAGTCGCGGAAATCGATGACGCTGTGAAAGGCGTAAGCAAGTACAAAGCGGCAGGAGAAGAAACTGACAAGCAGGTCAACCGAGAGAAAGTCCGAATCGAACTCCATCACTCCTTGTTGCCTAAACTGAGGGATGCAGAAGTAATTGATTACGACCAGCGGCACGGAACCATTCGGTTCACAGGCGATTCTGCACTTGTCGAATGGGTTGACCATGCTCAACACGAGGAAGTCGAATAAGCAAATTGCGCCACGTATCGAGCAAAACCACAGAATCAGTTACGGGACGTAGTCCGAACGTAGAAACCTATCACCCGGTAGGTGCGGCCGAATCCCGAAATGGTCCTCCTGAGCGGAGCGATGTGACGTGGACGAGCGAACACGGCGAGCGAGTCGGTTGGGAAGATTCGTGGCCCCTGCTGTCCGGTCTCTCGTACGTCGAGTGTGAGCAGGAACCTTCTCGGAGTATCCTCAGTACAGAAGCCGTGGAAATAGAGGTTCACCGTCCCCTACCCTATATTCTGGCCGTCTGTTCCGACAGCACGACCGACTCCCCGCCTTTCCGAGCGACCACCGTCACCGTCACTTCGTCGCCGTCCGAGACCGTGGGGTGGTTCCACGTCACTACTTTGGACTGACTCACTCGCACGCCGTCCTCGTCCACGACCACCTTGTCGCCCACCGCGTTCAGCGTCACCGTCCTGCTCTCGTCGCCGACCAGAATCTTCACCCACAGTTGCTCGGCGTCGGCGTTGGCCACCCACGTCACGGACACCCTGTCTTCGCCGGGGTCGTGGTCCACCGTCGCGGTTGCGAAGGCGACCTGCTGGCTCTGCGCCAGCGAGAACATCCCCGCGCCTGCTGTCGTCGCCAGTAGCACGGTCACGGCGACGAGCAACACTGCTCCGATAGTCGGAGACGTGGCGCGGTCGTCTCGTAGTGGCTCTCTCTCCCGCAGTCGCTCGATGAGGTTCGATGGTCCCATGCGGTATTTTCCGACGAAAACGGCACCGAGTGGTTTTGTTATGCACCGGATGTATCTCCGCAGGCGCGTGCTGTTCTCACCACCGACCGAGACTGCGAACTGTCAGGGAACGCGTACTCGACCAGTCCAGTCGCTGAAACTCTATTGGGTAGCGTCTACCTGGGGTACAGTACCGTTCCGTGGCCGACCTTCCGAGCGGTTTCGACTGATTTCGTTTGATTCGCACACGTTCGTCCAAACACGTGTTCCGTCGTGTGGTTTTACTAAACTGCTAATCCTTCATTAATATTGATTAATTACATAAGCCACCTCGTTGTCCACTCGTCTGCATGTCCGAGAAATCCAACATGTCACGTCGGTCCTTCCTGAAAGCAACCGGCGGGACCGCGGCGGCTGTCGCACTCACAGGCACTGGAGCGGCACAAGACACGACCACGCAGGACGGGGACGGGGGTGGCGGCGGTACGCTGAACCTCATCAATCGGTCGATGACGACGATGGACCCCATCAAGGCGACCGACACCGCGTCTGGGACCGTCATCCAGCAGGTGTTCGACGCGCTGATGAACTATCCGTTCGGCGACGTCGAGGTAAAGAACCTGCTCGCTAGTCAGTTCAACACGTCCGACGACTTCCGAACGTACACGTTCAACATCAAGGAGAACGCGACGTTCCACAACGGCAAAGACGTCACTGCGCAGGACTTCGTCTACTCGTGGGAGCGACTGGCGGCCTCCGACGAGTCCCGACGGAGCTACTTCATCCTCGACTCCATCGGCGTCCAACACGAGACGATGCAACAGGACGGCGAGGAAGTGTATCGACCGGGGACGCTCGGTGTCAACGCCGTAGACGACAAGACGCTGGAGATGAGGCTCGAACAGCCATTCCACGCGACACTCCCGATGCTCGCCTACACGGCGTTCGCCGCCCTCCCGGAGGGCATCGTCGGCGACATCGAAGGATACGACGGCCAGATGCCGTACAACCAGTTCGCGACGAGCAATCCCATCGGCGCGGGACCGTTCCAGTTCGAGCGGTGGCAGAGCAACACGGAAGCCCAAGTCTCGCGGTACGACGACTACCACGGGAACGCCGCCAACGTCGAAGCCATCAACTGGGCCATCATCGAGGACGCCAACGCCCACTGGACGTACGCGATGAACCAGAACGCCGATTACTTCTCCATTCCGACGAACTTCTACGACCCGTCCAAGTTGACCGTCGAGAACACGGACCAACAGGGTCGGGAGACCGGGACGTACGGACCGGTTCGCAACGGCGAGACACTGAACTACCTCGGCGTGCCGACCATCAACGCGTTCTACGTCGGCTTCAACACGGCCGCCGTGGACAAGCCGATTCGACAGGCGGCCGCGTACGCGATGAACCAGCAGGCCGTCATCGAACAAATCTTCAAGGGTCGCGGCGAGGCGAGCTATCACTTCACGCCGCCGTCCATCTATCCGGGTGGGCCGGAGGCGTACAACCAGCACGCACAGCAGAACTACCCGTACGGCTACAACGAGACGCAACTCGACCAAGCGCGACAGGTGATGCAAGACGCTGGCTTCGGTCCGAACAACCGGGCAAGTTTCACGTTCACCGTCTACCAGTCGTCGCCGACGTGGGAGGAAGTCGCTATCCTCCTGCGCGACCAACTCCAGAGCGCCTTCATCGACGTCAACGTCGAGAGCGCGCCGTTCTCGACGCTCCTCGAACGGGGCCGGAACGGCAACCTGCAGGCGTACTCGCTGGGGTGGATCATGGACTGGCCCGCGCCAGACAACTTCCTGCAACTGCTGAACCCACCGCAGACCGACACCTCGCAGGACGCACCCATCTCGTACGTCAACTGGTCCGGCACCGAGGCGGCCAATCAGGCGACCAGCGCGTGGGAACAGATTCAGAACAATCCCGCACCGACCGACCAAGCCGAACAAGCCCGCAACGAGGCGTACGTCCAGATCGAGGAGGCAAACTGGGAGGACGTCTGTTTCCTGCCGACGTACCACCGCATCGACCAGCGGTTCTGGTACGACACGGTCAACCCGCCGCAGTTCGGCGCGGCCGGACCGAGCAGGCAGATGTTCAACACGACGGACGTCGAATAGCGCGGTAGAGCGGTTCGACTCTCGACTTTTTTGTTGGCGCCACTTCGAGAGGGAGGGGTAAGCTCCCTTGGGTTTCGACAATGGTATGGCCGGTGTCAGTCGCACACAACTGGCGTAGCTACACCAGCAATCGGTGATTTCGACGTTCGGTCCTTTATTTTACTCACTGAGCAGTAACTCGAACGATGGCTTTTGCAATAAATATTTTTGGGACACTTATATTGCTTGTAGTATATAGGTTCTTAGTTCGAGAGAACTATCACTACGACATGCGCCCTCCGCTCGCCGACCTCCAGAAGTGGTTGCAGACGCGGAGCCACTTCCTCCACTATCTTCGGACGCCACGCCAGAAGTCCGAGTTGGGACGGGAACTCGACGAGTCGCGTTCGACGATAGACCGCGCGCTCCGCGAACTCGAACGGGCCGGGTTCGTCGAACGGACCCGAGACGGCTATCGGACGACGCTCGTCGGCAAACTCGCTCTCGCGGAGTACGACCGGTACAGCGAGCGCCTGCTCGGACTGGCCGAACTACGAACCGCACTCGCCGACCTCCCGCCGGACACTCCGCTCGACGCCGCGTTGCTCGAAGACGCCTCGGTCTCGGTCCCGACCCAGCACAGTCCACAGGAACCAGTCAGCAAACTGGAGTCCATCCTCTCGGACGTGACCGACGCTCGCGTGTTCGCGTCGGCGATAATCCCGCGCTACGTCGATATCTACGGTCGGCGACTTCGGGCGGGGATGGACGCGACGTTCTTGTTTGCGACGGAAGTCACCGAGTGGTTACTGGAGCGACGTTCCGAGGAGTTCCGTTCGCTTCTTCAGGTCCCCGGCGTCACTGTTGGGGAAGTCTCCGAGACGCTTCCGTTCAGTCTCGTACTCTTCGAACACGCCGATTCCGACGGCACGCCAACGGAATCGGTCGGCGTGATGCTGTACGACGACGGTGCTATCCTCGGGTTCGTCCACAACGACACCGCTCCGGCGGTCGCGTGGGGCGAGTCGCTGTTCGCGCGACTTCGTGCCGGGGCGGAGTCACTCGGTACGGAGTAGAATCGGAGTAGTCCGAACACTCACACGCCAGTCGTCGTCTCGTTCCCAGACTCCTTGTTCCCCGCTTCCTCGTTCCCAGACTCGCCTCCTTGTTCGTCGTCGGTCGCAGATTCCACGTCGATTTCGACGGACCAACTCGCTATCTCGTCGTCAGTGAGGAGGTCGCGGTCTCGGAGTGTCACCGTGACTGTCTTGCTCTTGCGCGTCACGTCCGACAGTTTCGACTCGTTTATTTCGACCGTGAGAGTCTCGTTGAGGCGTCGTTCGACCTGCTCGGTGGTCGCTACCTCCGAATCTCCCACGGTCACAACGAAGTAGGGGTCGCCGTCTTGGCCTCCGAGGTCAGTGTCCACGAGCGTCGTGTTCGCACGAATCTGGAGGACGAACGCCGTCGCGTAGCCATCACCGTCAGCGTCGGTCTGCGAGACGACGCTGACGTTGCCAGTTCGGGCGACGGTCGAGTTCCTACTGTCGGCCTGCGCCGCCACGTCGTTCGACTGCTCGGACTGGTCGTCTGCGGATTGGTCACTGGAAGCGTCACCGTCGCCATCGTCGTTTGCCCCCCGCGTCGTCTGGGTTTTCGAGGTCGCTCGCGACTCCGTCGTCCCGCTCACCTGTGTCTCCACCACGTCCCCAGAGGCGGTCACTGTTCCGCCTGCCTCCGTTTCGACGTTCGTCGTCGCTCGCTGTGGTTCGCTCGCCGAACACCCGGCGAGGATGAGGAGTAGCACAACGGAGAGCGCGAGGAGTCGCGGGCGAGCGTTGGTCATTGGCTAAGTGGTGCACACTTCCCGTAATTCGTCTTGTGGCCGTTTGTGGCGTGTTGTCTCGGTCGCCACAAAGGATAGGTGCTCTCGCTGACGACTCTCGCCTGCGATGAAAAACATCCTCTCCAGCGTCGGCATCGGTGCCGCCGAGGTAGACACCATCCTCCCGAAGACGACCTTCCGACCAGGCGAGACCGTCGAGGCCGAAGTCGAAGTCCACGGCGGTTCGACCGGACAGGACGTAGACGACGTCTACTTCGCGCTCATCACGAGCTATCGCACCGAAGACGGCCGCAAGAGCAGCGTCATCGACAAGTTCCGACTCACCGAGTCGTTCACCATCGAACCCGACGAGGAGCGGACCTTCGACGTGGAGTTCACGATTCCCTACAGCACGCCCACCACGATGGGGCACACGGACGTGTGGGTGGAGACGGGACTGGACATCGACTGGGCGCTCGACCCCGAGGACAAGGACTACATCGAGGTAGAACCGAGTCCGCGCCTCCAAGCAGTCTTCGACGCCGTCGAGTCGCTCGGGTTCACGTTCCACACCGCGGAGTGTCAGGCCGACCCCCACGGCGCGTTCACCTCGCGGCGCTCGTTCATCCAAGAGTTCGAGTTCAAGCCCCGTTCCGGCCCGTTCGCGGGCGACTTCGACGAACTCGAACTCGTCCCCCGCGAGTCAGAGGGCGAACTGACCGTCCACGTCGAAATCGACAAGCGCGGCGGTCTGCTTGCCGAGATGGCGGACATGGACGAGCGTCGCGCCACGTTGACCGTTGCGGACGCCGATTCGAGGTCAGTCGAAGCGGACCTGCGCCGGACCATCGAACAGCATCGGTAATCCCCTTCCTCGGTACTCGTTTTTCGTCCTCTCTGCCCACAACAGAACCGATAAACGCGCGAGACACCAACGAGACGATATGGCAGTCACGGTGTTGCTGGGCGGCGTGCGAGTGGTGCTGTCGCTGGGCGGCCAGCACGTCGCCACGGAGTCGCTGGGCATGGCCGCCCTGCTGGCGTTGGCGGGCGTCGGGTCTGCGCTCGTCCTCGCGCTCGCACTCGCGGCGTTTCTCCGGCGACGAACGCGGTCGTACTTGTTGGTGGCGCTGGCACTCGCTACCTTGCTCGCCCGTACCGCAGTCGCCACGCTCTCCCTGACCGGGTCGGTCGCCGACGGTTCTCACCACGTCTTCGAACACGGACTCGACGTGGTAATGGCCGCACTCGTCATTGCGGCGGTCTACGACGCCCGCTCGGCCCGCACAGTGACGGGAGGTGAGCAGTCGTGAGCGAAACGCGCGCGACCATCGAAGACCACGTTCACGCCAAGCCCGGCGTCCACTTCAACGAGGTCGTCCGCTCGCTGGACCTCGCTCCGGGGCAGGTGCAGTACCACCTCCGAAAACTCGGCGACTCGGAGGCAGTCACCGCCGAAGAACTGTACGGGCGAACGCACTACTACCCGCCGGAGTACGACGACTGGGAGCGCGCCGCGCTGGCCATGTTCCGGCGAGAGACGGCCCGCGACCTGCTGGCGTATCTCCTCGACAACGGCGAGACGGGGCCCTCGACGCTCGCCGACGAAGTGGACCTCGCGCGAAGCACCGTCGAGTGGCACCTCGACAATCTGGTCGAACAAGAGATGGTCGAGAAGCGCCGCGACGGGAACCGAGTCTACGTGGCGCTCTGTCGGCCCGAAGCGACTGCGAAACTGCTCGGGTCGATTACGCCGTCGCTTCCCGAGCGCATGGTGGACAGATTTACGAGATTGGTGGATGGGTTCTTCGAGGAGTAATCATTTAGGCAGGGTCGTCGTGGTCCCGTCATGCGTCACGAGATCGTCCAGAGTCCCGCATTCTCACAACTGAACGTCACGCTCGAATCGGGCGAGAGCATCGACGCCGAAGGTGGCGCGATGGTCAGCCACGGCGAGAACGTCTCGATGGAGACCAACGCCACAGGCGGCTTCCTCAAGTCGATTCGCCGGAGCGTCTTGGGCGGCGAGAGCTTCTTCCAGAACACCTTCACGGCAGGTAGCGGCGAGGGAACAGTCTCGCTCGCGCCGCCCTTGCCCGGCGACGTCGTCCACGAGGAACTCACCGACGAGACCATCTACGTCCAATCTGGGTCCTACATCGCGGGCGACACGGCCCTCGACGTGGACACCGAGTTCGGCGGCGCGAAGACGTTCTTCGGGAGCGAAGGCCTCTTCCTCCTGCGCGTCTCGGGGAGCGGTCCGTTGTTCATGTCGAGTTACGGCGCTATCGAGTCGAGAGAACTGGACGAAGGCGAGCGGTACACGGTCGATACCGGCCACATCGTCGCGTTCGAAGCCTCGGCGAACTTCGCGGTCAAGCGCGTCGCCGGGCTGAAATCGACGTTCCTCTCCGGGGAGGGACTGGTCTGTCGGTTCACCGGTCCGGGGCGCGTGTGGACCCAGACGCGGAGCCAAGATGCCTTCCTCTCGTGGCTCCTCCCGAAGATTCCCAATACGGCGTACGCGAACGGAAACCCGTGACGAGCGGGAGTTCGTGACGGCGAGGTTGGCTCTCAGAACGTCTATCACTATCGTTTTCCCTAAAAATAGTTATTGCCTGTTAGACGGTGACACGAGTATGGTCAACTTACCACCAGATTTCTGCCCGTACTGTGGAACGAAGTTAGAGACGGTCGAAGAGCCGACGATTTACCGATGCGAGTCGTGCGACGACTACGTCTTCCACAATCCTTGTCCCGCTGGGGGCGTCGCCGTCCTCGACGGTGATAGCATCCTCCTCGTGGAAGACTTCCGCAGTTCCGGCGAGTGGAAACTTCCCGAAGGTCGCGTCGAGTGTGGCGAATCGCCGCGCGAGGGCGTCGCCAGAGAACTCGAAGAGGAGACGGGTCTCACCGTGGACCCCGCCGTGCTGACCTACTTTCACGACTCGGCGGGCGAACCGGTCGAGAACCAGTACATGGCGAACGTAGACTTCGCTGTCGAGCGGTCGGAGACGGCCGGGACGCTCGACGCGGGATCGGACGCTATCGACGCAAGATTCTGGACGCCGGAGGAGTTCGCTGACTCCGACCAGTCGTTCAGGGCGTCGCATCTGGACCGCTTCGGCAACGACGATATCGAGTGGTTGCGAGACACGGCAAGGCTGGCGCTCGAAGGGTAGGTTTTCGACGCACGCACCACAACCCCCTTTTCCGTCCGCTCCTTAGCGCCGACCAATGAACGACTCTCGGGGACTCTCGCGACGGCAGTTCACCAAAGCCGCCGTCGCCATCGGCGGCACGTCGGCACTCTCGGCGTGTCTCGGGCGATTCGGCGAACCAGACGTAGCGACGGGACCGAAGGACCTCTCGTCGCTCCCGAAGCGCCAGCACGCGTGGAACGCGGCGTTGGAGTCGGACGACCACGGCAACGACGTTGCCCCGCGCCACCACGTCGTGCTGTTGCTGAACTACGCGGGTGACGGCACGCCGAGCGATGCGGAGCGCGAGACTGTCGAAAAGAGCTTCCAGAGCCTCGAACACGCCTACGAGCGAAGTCACGAGGGACTGCTGTTCACGGTCGGCTACTCGCCCGCCTACTTCGAGCGGTTCGACGCCGACCTGCCAGACTCCGTGGACCTCCCGAAACCGAAGGCTCTCGCGTCGTTCGAGGACCCAAAGAGAGACCTGCAAGACGCCGTCGTCCACCTCGCCAGCGACCACGCGTCGGTCGTGTTGGCCGCCGAGGAGGCACTGCTGGGCAACAAATCGAAACTGAACGGCGTCGAAGTGCAGGCAGACCTCGCTGGTGTCATGCAGAAAGCCGAGCGTCGAACTGGCTTCGTCGGCGACGGCCTGCCAGCAGAAAATCAGGACGTCCAGGGTATTCCGGACGACGAGCCAGTTTCTGAGGACGCGCCGCTCTACATGGGGTTCAAATCGGGCTTCAAGAAGAATCAGGCGACCGAAGACAGCGTGACCATCCAGTCGGGGCCGTTCGCTGGTGGGACCACTCAGCACGTCTCGCGGATTCGCCTGCAACTCGACCAGTGGTACGACCAAGACAGTCGCAGTCAGCGCGTCGGCAAGATGTTCTGCCCAGTTCACGCCGAGGAGAATCTGGTCGAGGGAGCGGGCGACAACCTCGGCACCTCCGCGAAGATGTCCGAGAAGAGTTGCCCCGCCCACGCCCCGGACGACGCCAAGACGAAGGGGATGGTCGGCCACTCCCAGAAGGCCGCTCGCGCTCGCACGGACGACGACTCGCCGCTCATCCTGCGGCGCGACTTCGACTCGACGGACGGCGGCGAGGCGGGTCTGCACTTCGTCGCGCTCCAGCGAACCATCTCTGACTTCGTGGACACCCGCGAGGCGATGAACGGCGCGGACTTAGCGGAGGAGGCGACTGCGCTCGGGCAGAAGAACAACAACGGCATCTTGCAGTACATGGACGTGCTTCGCCGTGGGAACTTCCTCGTTCCGCCCAGAGAACTGCGGGCGCTTCCTCCGTCGAATCCGTAACGAGTGATTAGTTCGATTCGGTCGTGTTTCCCGTGGTGACGCCACTTTCGCACGCGAGGAGTTGTGAGTAAGTCGTAGACCGGATCTCGTAGCCGAAGACGCCAACCGACGTTGAGGATTCGTTACAGTCGAACGTCTCGCGAGGAATCTGCAATGTCTCGCGCACGCCCGTGGCGGGAACGTGAAGGCGGAGTACGTACGTCGCGGGTTCGTACAATCGGAACGATAGCTCGGCGTCTGCGGGAAATTCCACGGTCTCCGCAAAAATCTGTTCGTTGCTATCGACGTCTCGGAGTTCGACCCGAATTCGCCGTTCTGCCTCGCCCACGTTCCAGATGCCGACGGAGTGTGGTTGCGTGTCAGGGTCGTTCGCAATCGCGTCCGGGTCGCCGACATCTAGTTTTTCGACCGTTCGCTCGGGTTCGTAGCGGTGCAGTTCGCCGTCGGACATCGGCGGCGAGTGGTACGACTTCGGCGCAATCAGGACCGAGTCGGACCCGAGACAGCCAGCGAGCGACGCGAGCGTTCCCACGCCTGCGGCGAGGAACGCTCGGCGGGAGCGATGGGAGGGCATACGCTGAACAGAACTTTTCTGCTTCCTAACTCTTTCGCCTCGTGAGAACAGCCGGAACTATCGACCGCACAGCCAACCTCTTTATCTCCCGACTCGCCAGTATTCCCCGTGCACAAAGTCCGATTCCGTGACCCCGCGGGGAGCGTCCGCGTCGGCTCGCTTTCTGACGGCGACGAAGTTGAGGTCGAAGCCGAGGGCGTCGGCGTGCTGAAACACGACGTTCGGCAGGAGTGACTACTCGAAGTCGTCTTCGCTGGGGTCGGTCAGCCTCAGTTCGAGGAAGAGACCGCCACCCGCGAGGAGTTCCTTGGCCTCGTCTCGTTGGAGGCGATACCACTGCGTCTCGTTTTCGCCGATGGTGCTGTTGGTGGACTCACCGGGCGAAAGCGTGTTACCGTCGTAGTCAGAGTCGTTCCACGGGTCGTCACTCGAACCGTCGTTGTCAGTCGAGGAGGCGGGCGACAGGATTGAGTGTCTGCGTCTCCGAGGTTTCGACAGATGGCAAGCAAGCGTGCGACGGTGACGTGTCCGGACTGCGACGTAGACGAGACGTTCGAGAAACTCCGAGCGGCCCGCACTCGCATCGACGACCACCGCGCCGAAACCGGTCACGAGGCGACGTGGCAACTCCACCGACTCAGTTCCGGCGTCGAACGAGCAGGTGACGACGCTGGCATCTGTGGCCGTCCAGACTGCACGGACGCCGACTCGCCACTCTTGCAGGACGAGTTGTAACTCGCTACCCGGAGCCTCGCTTTCGACGCGCGTACCAGAATCCGTATTTGAGCAGGGTCGCTAGCGTTTGGTAATGCAACGACGGGACTTCCTACGTGCGACGAGCGTCGCGGGAATCGCCGGACTCGCAGGGTGTACCGGCATGTTCGAGACGCAGTCCGCACGGTCTGCGGGCCAGGGAAGCTTCACGACCGTAGCGAACCGCAAGAACGCAGTGTACTATCCGACCCACAAGGACGAGATGACGATGCTTGGGATGGGCGGGAAGGGCCGGTACAAAGTCGGCCTGATGTACAGTCTGCCACACACGTTCTGGAACATCTCGGGCAGGAATACGAACCGCGCGAAGGTCGGCGAAGAGGTCACTGCCCACTTCATGGCGACCATCTGGGACAAACAGACGGAGACTGTTCTCCCGACAGCAAACGTCTCCGCGGAACTACTGAAGGACGGCGAGACGGTCGATTCCCGCCAGTTGTGGCCGATGCTCTCCCAGAACATGGGCTACCACTTCGGCGACAACGTGAACCTCGACGGCGACGGAAAATACACGGCAAAGCTCGATATCGGCGCGATGCAGGCCAAGCGCATGGGCGAGTTGCAGGGAGCGTTCGGCGAGGGGACGACGTTGGAAGTCGAGTTCGACCATTCCCGCAAGAAGTTGGGCGACCTTGGCTACACGAATCTCCCCGACAAACAGGGCAAGGCAGGTGCCATCTCGCCAATGGACATGAAGATGCCCATCTCGCAACTGCCCACGAAGAAAGACCTCCCCGCCACTGGACTCGCGGCAGGTGCGAGCGGCGACGCGAAGTTCCTCGCATTCACGACCGAGGAGAACCCCCACTTCGTCGCCGACGGGAAGAGCTACCTCGGCGTTTCGGCCCGTACGCCGTACAACCGCTATCCGCTCCCGTTCATGGGGTTGGCGGCGACGCTGAAACGCGACGGCGAGACGGTGTTCGACGGCGACTTCTCCACCGCGATGGACCCCGAACTCGGCTACCACTACGGCGTCGGCGTGGACAGCCTCAAGTCCGGCGACCAGTTGACCCTGACCGTGAATGCGCCGCCACAGGTTGCCCGACACGAGGGGTACGAGACGGCGTTCCTCCAGATGTCGAAGATGGAGATGGAACTGGCCTGAGTCTCTGACTCACCAGCTCAGACTGCCGTCACACCGACGAAGACGGCGGTGAGGAGCAGGTTCAGGAACGACAGCACCAACATACCTTTCCAGCCGATTTCGATGAGTTGGTCGATGCGAAGCCTCGGCACCGCCGAGCGCGCCCACTGCGTGAACAGGAAGAATCCCCAGATTTTGACGGTGAACCAGACGAATCCCGGTAGGACTGGCCCCGCTGGCCCGCCGAGGAACAGCGTCGCGACGATGGCCCCGCCGAGGAAGATGTGGACGAACTCCCCGACGTACATCAGCACGAAGTAGACCGAGGAGTACTCGGTCATGTACCCCGCGACGATTTCGGTCGGTGCTTCCGGGATGTCGAAGGGATTGCGACCCACCTCGGCGAGATTCGCGGCCACGAACAACACGAACGCGAAGGGATTGACGAAGGCGTACCACGACGGAATCGCTACGCCGAACAGCGTCACCAGTGCGTCCTGCTGTGTGGCGACGACTTCGCTGGTTCTGAGCGTCCCCGCGAGTAAGACGACAGAAGCGGCAGTCACGACCAGCGGTATCTCGTAGGCGATGTTCTGCGCTATCGCGCGTAGGCCGCCCATCAGCGAGAACTTGTTGTTCGAGGCGTAGCCTGCCATCGTCAGGCCGAGCGTCGCCAGCGACGAGACGGCGAAGACGTACGCGACGCCGGTTGCGGGGTCCGCGAGTTGGACGTTCACGCCGAAGATGCGACCCATCGGAATCACCGCGAACCCGACTATCGCGGAGAACGGTATCAGAATCGGCGGCACGTCGAAGGCCGGTCTGTCCACCTGTCTCGGCACGATGAGTTCCTTCGCGAGGAATCTCGTCGCGTCCGCGACGATGATGAGGATGCCTGCCGGACCGATTCGGTTCGGGCCGATTTTGTCCCAGAAGGCGGCGGCTATCTTCCGCTTGGCCCACGGGCCAGCGACGGCGGCGTTCGCCATGAGGTACGTGCCGACGAAGGCGGCGCTCAGCACCGACGCGACGACCTGCTGGACGACGCCCATCTGTGACCACCCGAGGGCGTGCCCGAGCGACTCGGGGAGGGTAGCGAGGACGAGGCGATTCATAGTCGAATCTCGGCCCGCCACGTCGGTAGCGTTACTGCCGCGCATTCGAGGTGCCTTTAAGTTCTCGTCGTTCGACAGGTCTCCGTATGCGCTACGTCACGGTGGTCGCCCGGCCGAAAGAGGATGAACTCCATCCATTAGAGCGGGCACTGCGCGACGAGCCGAAAATTCGCCGCGAAGCAATCCATCGCGCGGAACTGCTGGACGACGGGTCCATCGTGATGTTCGCGGAAGCGAGCGGCGAGACCGACCGACTGCGCGAGATTTTGTCCGCCAGCGACACGGTCTACGACTTCACCGTCACGGACGACGGCGACGGCCGGATGTTCTCCTACAGTCACTACGACCCGACCGAGGCGATTCGGCGACTCATGGAACGCCGTCGCCAGCAGGAACTCGTCGTCAAGATGCCAGTCGAGTACACTGACGACGGCGGGATGCGCGCGACCTACGTCGGCCGCGAGGAAGACTTCGCCAACGCCATGGCGAACCAACCGGAGAGCGTGGACGTGGAAATCGTCTCGACTGGCGAGTACCGGCCGGACGCCGAGGACCTCTACGCTCGACTGACTGCGCGTCAGCGCGAAATTCTGGACGCGGCGGTCGAGTCTGGTTACTACGAAAATCCTCGCGAAGCTACCCACGAGGAAATCGCCGGAGCGGTCGGCGTTGCTCCCAGTACGGTCGGCGAGCATCTCCGGAAGATAGAGTCGTCGGTGTTCGGCGAACTCGTTCGCTGACTCGAACGAAACTCCGACCAGCGCAATCGTTACGAGCGTGGCAGTCGTCGTTGTGAGAAGTGTCTTCTCCTAGAGCCGCGACTGCCACGACGCCGGAGACGGCCACGCTCGCGAATCCGCGCCGGGCGCTGGCGACGGTCATCGCGGTGGTGTTCATCGACCTCCTGGGGTTCGGCATCATCATCCCGATTCTGCCGTTCTACGTCCGGAGTTTCGGCGTCAGCGACGTGTACATCGGCCTGCTCGCGGCGTCGTACTCGTTGATGCAGTTCCTCTTCGCTCCGTATTTAGGCGCGCTCTCGGACCGCCGCGGACGGCGACCGGTCATCCTCATCTCGGTCGCGGGGAGCGTCGTCGCGTGGACCGTCTTCGGCCTCGCCGGAAGCGTCGCCGTGCTGTTCGTCTCCCGGATGTTGGCGGGCGCGATGGGTGGAAATCTGGCCGCCGCGCAAGCGTACGTCTCCGACATCACACCGCCGGAGCGCCGGGCGAGCGCGTTCGGCCTCGTCGGCGCGTCGTTCGGCCTCGGATTCATCTTCGGCCCCGCACTCGGGGGTTTCTTCGCCAGCGCACCCGTGGTCGCAACCGCGAGTTCGACGCTTCCCGCTGCGATTCCGACGACTCAGTTCTCGTTGCCGAGTTTCGCCGCGGCAGGGCTGAGCCTGCTCAATCTGCTCTTCGCGGCGGCGTTCCTCGAAGAGTCCGGAGCGCAATCGGCCAGCGCGCGCCGCCAGTCGTGGATTGGGACGTTCCGGTCGGCGGTCGCTGACGCGAATTTGCGCGGACTCGTCGTCGCGTTCTTCCTGCTGTCGGTCGCGTTCTCGGGCGTACAGGTGATGTTTATCCCGTTCGCGGCGGACTACTACGGTTACGACGCGAGCCAGACGGCGGTTCTCTTGACGTACGTCGGCGCGCTCGGCGTCGTCTTTCAGGGTGCGCTCGTCGGGCGACTCTCGCGCAGATACGCCGACTCCTTACTCGCGGTCGCGGGGGCGTTGCTGTTGACGTTCGCGCTCGCAGCACTGCCGTTCACACCCGAACTGGGGCGAGCGTTGGTCCCGAAAACTGCCGCATTCGCGTTTCTAACCAGAGAGTCGGTCGCGCTCCTGCTCGTCCTGCCGGGTCTCTCGCTCGGCAACGCACTCCTCTCCGTGTCGCTGACGACGCTCGTCTCGAAAGTCGCGGGGGCCGACGTACAAGGGAGTGCGTTCGGCGTGACCCAAGGTGCCGGAAGCCTCGGGCGGACTGTCGGCCCGCCCATCATGGCCGCGCTGTACGTCCTGCGGTTCTGGTCGCCGTTCGTCGTCGGCGGACTGCTGATGGTCGGCGTCTTCGGCGTGTTGGTCCGCCGGTCGGGAGTGGTTGGTGGCCCGGCGCGGGCGGACTGATAGGTTGTTCGCTCTACTCGCCGTCGGGATAGCCAAGCACCGCGTCCGTTTCGACGTTCGTCACTTCGTCGAGTTCGCAGACGGTGTCGATTTCGGTCTGTTCGACTTCCACGAGGAGTCGCTCGAACTGGAGTTCGCGCACGACTTCGCCGTCGGCCGCTTCGACTGCCTCGCGGACGCTCTCCGCGCTCTCGTACTCGTCGGTGTCCGTGTCCTCATCCACGTTCTCGTTCTCGTCCGGGCTTTCGTCCGCGTCCTCCTTCCCGTCTTCTGCGTCGTCGCCGAGCGTCACGACGAGTCGGACTGTCTCGCCGGACACCGGGTCGCGCCGGAGCGACCGGACTGTGTGGCTCACGTAGGTCATGTCTCTCCCTCGGTGTGCGACGCACTTCTACCGTTCGGAAGTGCCAGTGTTCGGACCTTCCAATTGCCGTTCGACTCACACAACGCACATGCCGCTCCTCGTCGTACCACCGCCGATGTACGACCGAATCCTGCTGCCGACCGACGGGAGCGAGCAGGCAGAGGCGGCGACAGAACAGGCGTTCGAACTCGCGCGGAACTTCGACGCCGAACTGCACGTCCTGTTCGTCGTCGATTCCTCGGCGTTCGCCTCGGAGGTCGATGCGACGCTGGTCACCGACGAACTGGAGGCGTACGGCACGCGAACACTGGAGACGGTGGTCAAGCGCGCCGAAGACGCGGGCGTCTCCGAAATCGAGAGTGCCATCTACTTCGGGACGACCCACGAAGAGATTCTGGCCTACGCCGAGAAGGTGGACGCCGACCTCGTAGTGATGGGTACTCACGGACGGCGCGGGCTCGACCGGTATCTGTTGGGGAGCGTCACCGAGCGACTGGTCCGGATGTCGGAGGTCCCCGTGTTGACGGTTCGGGCGAACGGGGGCTCTTAGGGCTGGTCTTCCGCTTCGGCTTCCAGTCGCCCGTTCAGAACCTTCGCCGCGACGAGAATCGGGTCCCAGACCGGACTGAACGGCGGCGCGTACGAGAGGTCCAACCGTTCGAGTTCGGGGACTGTCAGTCCGCTCTCCAGTGCCGTGGCGACGGTGTCGATTCGCTTTGCGGCGGTGTCGGCACCGACGATGCTCCCGCCGAGTAACTTGCTGGAGCCACGGTCGGCGGTCAGCGTGACCGTCGTCTCTGCTGCCCCCGGATAGTACCCCGACTTCGACGAGGCGGTGACCGTCTCGCTCACCGGGTCGAAGCCGACTTCCCGAGCCTCCTCGTGGTCGATGATGCCCGACCGTCCAGTTTCGAGGTCGAACGCCTTGACGACGGCCGTTCCGGCCACCGTGCCGACGAGCGTGGGGTCGCCCGCGACGGTCTGGCCGATGGCGCGTCCTGCGCGATTCGCCGTCAGACCGAGTGGGACCCACACGGACTCGCCGCTCACCACGTGTTCCATCTCGGCGCAGTCGCCCGCGGCGAACACGTCCGGGTGGGAGGTGCAACCGTACTCATCGGTCGCTACAGCGCCCGAATCGCCGAGTTCGATGCCTGTCCCGTCGAGCAACTCGGTGTTCGGACGGATGCCTACCCCGACCAGCGCCATCTGCACGTCGAGAACGTCGCCGTCGAACCTGACACCCGTGACGCGGTCGGTGCCGAGAATCTCTGTGACCGTCGCGTTCGTGTGGACGGAGACGCCCTGCTCTCGGAGGTGGTCTTCGACTACTTCGCCGACCTCGGGACCGAACGCAGGGAGTACGTGGTCGTCGCGCTGAAACAGCGACACGTCGATGTCCCACGCGGAGAGTGCTTCTGCCATCTCGACACCGACGTAGCCACCGCCGACGACGGCGACGGAGTCGGGCGGGGTCTGGTCGGCGTACTCGCGGACAAGGTCTCTGTCCACGAACTCCGCATCCACCGACTCGGGGTCTATCTCGGCCGGTGGCGTGAGGAACGCTCGAACTGCCGCGGCCGAATCCATGTGGTGGAGTGTGAACGCACCGTCGAGTGTGAGCGCGTCCGAGAACGGTCCGGCGACTGCCCGTCCGCCGGTCGCCACGAGGAGTTCGCCGTACGGTTGGTCGAACCGCTCGCCGTCTGCTTCGACGGTCACGGCGTTGTCGTCGGGTGAGACGGCGACGACTTCGTGGCCGCGTCGGAGGTCGATGCCCCGGTCTTCGATTTGTTCGGGGGTCAACGAGAGCAGGTCGGTCAGGTCTTCGACTTTCCCTTCGACGTAGTACGGCATGCCACAGTGGGCGAACGACACCCACTGACCTCTCTCGAAGACGACGACTTCCCTGTCTGGGTCGTCGCGTTTCAGTTTGCTCGCCGCACTGAGTCCCGCGGCGTCTCCACCGACGACGACGAATGGGTCGGGCATGCACTATTCCTTTTCAGATAGCGGCTTATCGTTTCGGGTGGCGTACAGGCCGACTGCGAGGGCGAAAAACGACACTCGGCGACTACTCGTACTTCCGCAAATCTTCGGTTCGGAGTTCGCCGCGAGCGTGCCACGTCCGGGGGCGACAGGCCACGACGACTGCTGCGGTGTAGAGGGAGGCGACGACGCCTGTCACGAGTAGTCCGGGAATATCGCCGATTGCCGCGCTCGCTGGCCACGACGCGTCGGTGAACGCCACGATGCGGATTGCCCACGCACCCAGCAGGAGGGTGAACAGTGGGAGGTACACCCGTCTGAGGCGATGTGAAATGGCCTCTTCGGCCGTAATCTTCAGCGTCGGCTTTCGATAGTCACGGCTCAGTTTCGGCCGCCAGTACTCGTCTTCTAGTCCTTGGGAGGGGTCGAGACCGAACGCCCAGACGTTCTCCTGCATCTTTCGAACGCGGGAACGCCAGATGTCGTAGGCGCGATACCGGCGAGCCTCGATAGTCAGAAAGAGGCCGACAGCCGCGATTCCGGCGAGAATGACGTAGTGTGGGTTCTGCTCGCTGGAGAACGACCACGTGAGGACGCCGGCCATGACGATGACCGCCCAGTTGGTCGTCTTGTCGAGTCGCTCGCGCCAGAGTTTCATCCGGTGAATCTCGCCACGGTAGAGGTGCGCCATCGAGGAACTCGGACCCATGGCCTCGTCTAAGAGTCCTTTCCCGACTTCCGCCCCAGGTGGGGGTGCTGCGTCTCGCTGTACCTCGTCGGTAGGTTGGTCCTCGTCGTCTGTTGGTCCCTCCTCGTCGTCGGGAGGTTTGTTCTCGTCGTCGGGCGATTCGTCAGGTGTCGTTTGGTGTTCTGATTCGTCCGTCTCTTCTGGTTTCATGGGATGTCACCGCTGTTTCGTCGTTCTCGGTCCTGTCGCAACAGAATGACCGCGGTATTCACTATCTCATACAAGACTATCGGAGAATAAGAATCTCACTATCCGTGCTAGTCGGTTTCACGACCGGAACGTCATCATCCCGGAAGCAAGACATTCAGGCCTGCGACGACGACGCCTGCCAACCCCATTCGAACGGCGGCGACGTACCAGCGCTGGCCGGAGATAGACCCCATGTACGCGCCGAACGTTGCGAGGACGCCGACGCCGATGGCCACGCCGACCAGTGCTGCCTCACCGATGGTGAGTACGGTTCCCTCGAACAGAAACGGCACGAGCGGGAACAGAATGCCGATTATCGGGCCGAGTCCGCTCATCACTGCGTGGATGATTTGGGCGCTCTGGCGGTCCCGCTGGATGCGCGTGTCGTCCAAGTCTGTGAGCATCGCCTGTTCCATCTGCTTGATTTCGGCGCGCATCTCCGCGCGCTCTATCTCCCAGACGCTCCAGACACCCGACGTGCCGAGACCGACCGCGGCCCCGAGACCGATTTTGATGACCGTCGCGCCGTCGGGAATCCCCGAGAGGACAGCGCCGACGAGGATGCCGATGCTCGTCAGCGTGCCGTCGAACCCGTTCGAGATGAAGTATCGCCGGGAGATAGAGCGGACGTCCTCTTCGCCGAGCAGTCGCACGAGGCGAGTGTGCAGTGACACGCTTTCTCGCTAATCCTGTGGGGTCGCGCGTTCCTCGACGACGTACTCGCCGCAGGCCACTTGGTCGATAGAGTGGAGACTGGCACCTAACTGGTCTATCGCGTCCTCGATTCGACCGAAGTCCACGTCCTCTCCCTCGACGGTGAGTTTGACGTTCTGGACCTCCTCGTCCAGTTCGATCACGGTCACGTTGACGCCGGACACTCCCGTGAGGTCGGTTACCTGTCTGGCGAACTCTGGGAGTGGCGGTTCGTACGGCTTGAGTACGTCCACGACGATTCGGCGAAGCGGGGCCATTGCTGGCACCACGACGCCGACTTGCAAAGGTGTTGGTGTGGCACTCTCTTCGACGTTCCTCTTCGACCTTCTTCTCCGGGTTACTCCTCTTCGACTTCCTCGGCGTCGATGAGCGCGAACAGATATTGGTAGTCGTCGGTGAGTTGCCCGCGCACGTCCTCTACCTCTCCACGGGAGATGAGTTCGCTCACGAGGCCGACGACGACTTTCCCGTAGTAGGCGGCGTCGGACTTGTTCACGTTCGCGCGCTCTGCGACCCGGTCTACGAACTCGTCGTAGTCGAATCGCTGGCCGGAGTCGGCGCTAGTCAGGTAGTAATCGACCTCCATCGGGAGCGACCCCGCGAGGTCTTGGGCCTCGCCTGCTTGGAGTCGCTCGCCGAGCGTGGTCAGGACCGCGCGGGTCGCGCGAACCGCTCTGCCGAGTTCCGGCAGTTCGAGTCGGGACTGAATCTGCCCCATGAAGTCTTTGTACTGCATCGTTGCGGGGCTAGAACTTCACTGGAAAAATAGGTACCGGCGACGGCAGAGAATTACGAGTTCTTCGTGGTAATTCGATTTTGTGGTGGTTCGGTCCTGTGATAGTCCGGTTCTGTGGTGGTTCGGTGGTTCTACTCTATTCGCGTGTTCGTGGGACACGACGACCACATCGAACGAGCTAGCTACTCCCGAATCCGATGAGAGACCGCACCGCCGACGGACAAACCGCGTCTGCCGAATCTTCGTTCACTGCGTTCACGAAAACCTCGCACGAATGGTCGAATCCACTGCGGAATTCGACCGCGCGCGCCAGTTCGGAATTGAAGATGCGCGAAACTAACCTGCCGACTTCTCAATCGTCCGCTTTCACCGTCTGCGGTTCACCATGCTCAATCTCCGTCCCCAGTACGCCCAAGAACTGCGAAATCCACTCGACGTGGTCTCCCCAGTCGCGGCCCGTCACCAGATTGCCGTCCGTCGTCACGCCGTCGTAGTACTCCCCGCCAGCGCCTTCCACGTCGGATTCGAGCGCGGAGTAGGCCGAGCAGGTCCGCCCTTCGATGAGGTCTGCGGCCGCGAGAATCTGAGCGGCGTGGCAGATGGCCGCGATGGGTTTGTGCTCGGCGTCGAAGTGCCGAACTAGTTCGAGGACCTCGTCGTAAGTACGGAGATACTCCGGTGCGCGCCCGCCGGGCAGGACGAGTCCGTCGTACTCTTCGGGGTCTACCTCCTCGAACGTGGCGTTGAGCGCGAAGTTGTGGCCGCGCTCTTCGAGGTACGTCTGGTCGCCACGGAAGTCGTGGACCGCGGTCTTCACCGTGTCGCCCGCCTCCTTCTCGGGGCAGACCGCGTCTACGTCGTGACCGACCGCTTGCAGTGCTTGGAACGGGACCATGATTTCGTAGTCTTCGCCGAAGTCGCCGACTATCATCAGCAGTTGCTTGCCGGACATTCGAACGGAGTACGACGGACTGCAGAAAGTAGTTATCGGCGACTGTTCGTATCGAAGAGCCAAACGTTCAAGTACGAAACCGAACCCAACTCGCGGCGGACGCTCTCGGTCTTCTTCAAGACCGGTAGTCCGAGTACCCCGAGTCAGTCGTTTGCCGAGTAGTCCGCACCAGTCGTTCGATCTAGGAGGACAACGTCGGGCCGAGCCACCGAAGAAAGAATCGCAGAGTGTGAGAGTTTCACCCTGCCCACTGGACACTGTCACAATCGCGCCGACGCTGCGACGCGATTGCCACGTCCAACGCTACCGCTGTCCAGAGCTACCGCTACGGAGCTATCTATCCGACACTGAAAATCTCAGAATAGGTGTACGGCCGAATTCGGCTGCGTCATCCGCTTAGGCGGCCGCCATCGAGTCCTCTTCCGCTTCGAGGAGTTCGTGGTAGCGGTTGCGGATGGTGACTTCGCTCACCTGCGCCACGTCGCTGACTTCGGCCTGGGTCACCTTCTCGTTGGTGAGCAGGGGACCAGCGTACACCGCGGCGGCCGCGAGGCCGACGGGCGACTTGCCGCTGTGGATGCCCTTGCGCTTGGCGGTGCGGAGCAGGTCGCGGGCGCGACGCTCGGACTCGTCGGAGATGTCGAGTTCGCTGGCGAACCGCGCGACGTAGTCTTCGGGGTCAGCGGGCTGGATTTCGAGGCTCAGTTCGCGGACGATGTAGCGGTAGGTCCGTTTGAACTCCATCTCGTCGATTCGGCTGACGGTGGCCACCTCGTCGATGGACCGGGGCGTCCCGGTCTGTCGAGCGGCGGCGTACAGCGACGCCGTGGCGACGCCCTCGATGGAACGGCCCGGCAGGAGGTCCTCGTCGAGTGCGCGGCGGTAGATGACCGACGCCGTCTCGCGTACGTCCTCGGGGAGGCCGAGCGCGGACGCCATCCGGTCGATTTCGCCGAGCGCCTGTTTGAGGTTGCGCTCCTTGCTGTCTCGCGTGCGGAACCGCTCGTTCCACGTGCGGAGTCGCTGCATCTTCTCGCGCTGGCGCGAGTCGAGCGAGTTGCCGTAGGCGTCCTTGTTCTGCCAGCCAATGTTCGTCGAGAGGCCCTTGTCGTGCATCATCTTCGTGGTCGGGGCTCCGACACGGGACTTCTCGTCTTTCTCGCTGGAGTCGAAGGCGCGCCATTCCGGTCCTCGGTCTACGTTGTCCTCTTCGACGACGAGCCCACAGTCGCTACACACGGTCTCGCCGTGTTCGTCGTCTGCGGTGAGTCGGCCGCCACACTCGGGGCAGACCTGCTCGTCTTCGGTCTCTTTGGTCGTTGTCTGTTCGTCTTCGCTTACGTCCTGTTCGCTGTAGCTCTGGATGCGGGTACTGGTCATGGGTATCACTTCTTTGGTCGAGACCACCGGGAGGGGGAGAAATCCTGAAGAATCTCCGGCAGTCTCGCTTCCTAACCACCAGTTAGGGCGACAAGTACTTAAATGTTTCGCTGTAGTGTGCTAGTTGTGCATTCAGAATGGTGGACGACCTCTCTCGATTCTAGCCAAAAGATTGGTAGTGAATGCCCGATACTGCACCTCAGCGTACGTTAACTGTTCGCACAGTGTTCGAAGCAATCTTGCATGCCTGAAACAATATAAACGTCGGTCGAAACCGAAACTCGGTACCGAGTCAATAGACTCTTTCTCGCTTAGAACCAATTATAGGATATTTCCACCATACAAAAATATAGTGGGGCGGTCGCTTGGTAACCGTTCAGCCGTCGAGATACTCTCTCGCTCGTTCGTCCGAGACCTGTTCGAACGAGTCATAGAACTGCCCGACTGCGGCGAACTGCAGCGGCGTCTCGACGCAGACCACCTCGTCGGCCTCGGCACGCAATCGTTCGACAGAGTCGGGCGACCCGACGGGAACCGCGAGGACGACGCGTTTCGCGCCGGACTTCCGAACCTGCCGGAGTGCCGCGATAGTCGTCGCCCCTGTCGCTAGCCCATCGTCTACGACGACGACGCGTTTGCCGTCGATGTCGGGCGGTTCGTCCGTCCCCCGGTACTGTTCGAGTTTCGCCCGCGCTTGGGCGGCTTTCTGCTCGCGCGCTTGCTCGACGTACTCCTCGCTCACGCCGAGGCGCTCGACGATGTCGTCGTTTTCCCAGAAACTTCCGTCGCTCGCTACGGCCCCGATGGCTAACTCGGGATTCTGTGGTGCCCCAACTTTCGCCGCGACGATAACGTCGAGAGGTACGTCGAGTGCGTCGGCGACGGGGCGAGCGACCGGAAGGCCGCCTCTCGGTACTGCGAGAACAATGTCTGTCTCGACGCCGCGCTCGGTCAGTAGGTCTGCGAGCTTTCGTCCTGCATCAGTTCTGTCTCTGAACATCCCACTCCCCAATAGTGGAGCGACCTCAGAAGCTAAAAAAGCGACCCCGCTTCGACTAATTTGCCCCGTCGCCGTCGGGGAAAGAGGACAAAACCCATATGTCCTCCGTGGGTGTACGCGGTTGTATGTCTGACGCGTGGAACGAGCGGTTGTCGAAACCGTGGCTGGTACGCGGCGTGGTGTTGCTCCTCGTCGTGTCGCTGCTTGCCCCCTCGGCAGTCTCCGCCCTCACCTACGAACCGACTAACACCAACCTCCAGAAAGGTACTATCGAACAACCTGCAGACGGAACGACGGTCATAGCGATTCAAGGCTACAAGTTCAAAGGACAAAAGAACGGAAAGAAGCCCGCTCGACTCGTCGGCGTGGGTCCCCGCGGTGACGTCCAGTGGGTCCACGAAGGGGACCGAGTTGGTGCGACGTGGTTCTACGACGTGGACCCAATCAATGGAAGTAACGTCCTCATCACGGCGACGTCACGTGACGGCACTCGCGTCTACGAGTTTGACCCGCAAGCCAACGAGACTCTGTGGGTCGAACACTTCCCCGAAGTCCACGACACGCACGACGCCGACATGATAAACGGCGACCAGTTGCTAGTGGCCGAGATGCGTAACTACGACGTGGAAGACGAGGTCAACCGCGACCGCATCTTCATTTACGACCGCGGCGACGACGAGGTCGTCTGGGAGTGGCAGTTCGAGAAGCATACGGACTTCAAGAAGAGCCAAGGCAAGCGGTACAAGAGCAAGAACAAGCAGGGCAAAGGCGACGACTGGACCCACGTCAACGACGTGGACAAGATAGCCGACGGTCAGTACCTCATCTCGCCGCGGAACATGGACCAAGTGATGGTCATCAACCGGTCCACGAAGGCGGTCGATATGCGCCTCGGCGAAGACCAGAACTACGACGTGATGCACGAACAGCACAATCCCCAGTATCTCGAAAGCGAGAACGGGACGCCGACCATCGTCGTGGCCGACAGCGAGAACGACCGCATCGTCGAGTACGCGAAGCGCGGCGGCGAGTGGAAAGAGACGTGGGAACTCGGCTCCAGTCAGGACTTCAACTGGCCGCGGGACGCCGACCGACTCCCGAACGGCAACACGCTCGTCGTGGACTCGAACAACCAACGCGTCATCGAAGTCACCCCACAGGGCGAGGTCGTCTGGGAGTTCTACGCTCCGTGGGCACCGTACGACGTGGAGCGGATGCAACTGGGCGACGAGGCCGGTGACGAAGGGCCGACTATCGCCGACCAGAACGCAGAAGGTGAGTACAGTGTCTCGGGCAGTGCGGGACTGACGCCCGGAACCGGCGACCGTCTCACTTTCTCGCAGTGGCTGAGCGCGGCGTTCGCGGGAACGCCCGTCAGCGAACCAGTAGACCAGTTCGCTAACCGCTGGTCGAAGATTGCCCCATGGGTCCGACCGGTTTGGATGGGTCCGTGGGACTTCGTCGGCGCAGTCGTCGCGGGACTCCTCCTCGTCGGTTGGGGTCTCGGCGAACTGTTCTACAATCGCAAGCGCATCTCGAACGGCGTCAGAAGCCGACTCGCCTGATTACGACCGGTAACCTTCTTTTTCGGCCCACTCGTCGAGACAGCCATCGCTACAGAAGTGATAGGTCTGCGTGGCCGAATCGCCGACTCCGTCGGCTTCCTTGCGCTGGTACATCGGATGGGGTTCGTTCAAGTCGATGCTGTCGTCGCAACTGAGACACCCGACGTACTGCGTGGCGGCGGTTCCCTCGTAGATGCCGAACAGTTCTGGCATGTGGTCGCGTTTGGTCGCCGACTGCGTAGTTCTATCGTCAGAACGAGGACTATTTATTCACGGGTCACCGACTGCTAGCCGTCTGATGCTCCCGGGTGATTCCGGATGGGTAATCCGTACGAACCCGCCTCCCTCCGATGGTTTAGGTCTGCCAAAATACCGAAGCCCTTATCATGTTTTAGGATGGCCTAAAAGTATGAGCAGAGGATCCGACAGTAATTCGACTCGACGGCAGTTCATCGTAGGCAGTGCAGCAGTCAGCAGTGCGCTTCTCGCGGGCTGTACCGGTGGAGATGGTAGCGACGAAGGCACCACGACCGAGGGCACTACCGCGGCGTCCGGGACGACGAGCGGCGACGGGACGACCGAGTCGGAGGGTTCAGAGACTACCGAGAGTGCGAGCGGTTCCTACTCGGTGAACATGGCACCCGTCGGCGAAGTCACGTTCGAGAGCGTGCCGAAGAAGTGGCTCGTCTACGAGGCTGGCTACGCGGACATGGGCGTCGCACTTGGACAGGCCGACGGCCTGCAAGCCGTCGGGTACCCGCCCCGGTTCCACACCAAGTACTACGACGAACTGCCGGGCGTCTCCGTGGACAAGGAGTCGATGAAACCGCTCTACGACGGCGGCATCGACAAAGAAATCTTCTTCGAACTGAACTGTGGCGTCCACCTCATCGACCCGAAGTGGCTAACGAACAACAGCGCGTTCGGACTGGAACAGAACGACCTCGACCAAATCGAAGAGCGCGTCGCGCCGTTCGTCGGCAACACAATCTTCCGACGCACCGACTCGTGGCACGATTACGAGTACTACTCGATGTACGAGGCTTTCGAGAAGGTCGCGGAAGTCTTCCAGCAGAAACCCCGCTACGACGCGTTCAAGAAGCTCCACGACTCGTTCATTAGCGACGTGCAGTCGAAGCTCCCCGAAAAGGGGCCGGAGGCGGCACTCGTCTTCGCAGCCAAGGACGAACCCGGGGAGTTCACGCCGTACCGACTCAGCGGCAAGGGTACGAACAAAAAGCAGTTCCGCGACCTGCGCGTCCAAGACGCCTTCGAGGGGTCGGACGTGCAACCGCGCTCTACGTCTAGCTCCGGCAAGATAGACTACGAGACGCTGCTGGAAATCGACCCGGAGGCTATCCTGATTCGGGGCCACGAAACCAAGACTGCCAAGGAGTTCGAGAACACCATCCTGAGCTACATGAAGGACCACTCCGCGGCGAGTCAACTCACTGCCGTCCAGAACGGCCAGGTGTTCCGTGGCGGCCCAATCTACGAGGGGCCGATTCACAACCTCTTCCTGACCGAGCGGTTCGCCAAGGCGTTCTTCCCCGACACCTACTCCGGCAAGCTGTTCGACCGCCAGAAAGTCGCAGACGTCGTGAACGGCGACTTCTAGGACCGTGTCGGACGAAACCGCGACTGCTGGCGGGCGGGGCGAACAGCGCGACGGCCGACTCGGATGGCTCGACGGGTCGCTGGCGTCGGTCGTCCTGGGTAGCGTCGCGGTCGTCGTCCTTGCCGGGTTAGTGCAGGTCAGCTTCGGCACCTACTCGATGAGCCTCGCGACTGCGTGGAACTCGGTGTTCGACCCGGACATCTTCCTGAACCTGGACGCGTGGCATGCGTTCCTGACGGGCGGCGAGGCTCCGGAGATGGACAACGAGACGCTCATCGTCTGGACGATTCGGCTCCCGCGAGTGTTCGTGGCGATGTTCGTCGGCATGAACCTCGCCGTCTCGGGTGCTATCTTCCAGGCGGTCACGCGCAACGAACTGGCGAGTCCGTACGTCCTCGGCGTGAGTTCCGGGGCCGGTCTCGCCATCCTGTTGGGCCTCATCGTGTTCACTGGACTCACCTCCTATCTCCCGCTGCTGGCGGCACTGGGCGGTACGGCAGCGTTCCTGCTCGTCTACGCCATCGCGTGGCAGGGCGGGACTAATCCGGTGCGTCTGATACTCGCTGGCGTCATCGTCAGCACGGTGTTCAACTCGCTCCAGACCGGCGTGTTCTACTTCGCCGACGACCTCGGCGCGGTCCAGAGCGCGATTGCGTGGACCACGGGGTCACTCACAGGGGTCGATTGGGAGCAGGTCCGGACGGTGGCTCCGTGGACTGCCATCTTCCTCCCGTTCGCACTCCTCACGTCGCGGCAGTTGAACGTCCTCCTGCTCGGGGAGCGAACTGCCCAGTCGCTCGGCATGTCGGTCGAACGAGTCCGGTTTGGCGTCTCGGCGGTCGCGATAATTCTTGCGGCCGCGAGCGTCGCCGTCGCGGGACTCGTCGGCTTCGTCGGTCTCGTCGTCCCCCACATGGTGCGGACAGTCGTCGGGAGCGACTACCGGCGGGTGATGACCGGCTGTGTGTTCGCGGGTCCGGCGCTGGTCGTTCTCGCCGACGTTGGCGCGCGACTCGCTCTTGCGACCCAGATTCCGGTCGGCATTGTCACCGGAATCATCGGCGGGCCGTACTTCCTGTACCTGATGCGCAAGCAGGGCACCGTCGGTGAACTGTGATGGCAGGAACGAAAAACGAGTTCGACCGCGACGTGGTAATAGTCGGCGGCGGAGCGTCCGGTCTCTCGGCCGCGCTGTTCCTCTCGCGCTACGGTCTCGACGCGCTCGTCTTCGACCGTGGTACCTCTGCCATCGAGCAGTGCTACTGCATCGAGAACTACCTCGGCCTGCTCGGGATTCGCCCCGAGACGTTCCTCGAACTCGGCCGCGAACACGTCCGGTACGAGGGCGGCGACGTGGAGGACGACATGGTCGTCGAAGTCGCGCGCCTGAACGCGAGCGACGAAGGAAGTAAAGATAGCAACTCCCTCGGCGGATTCCGCGTCAGCACCCAAGACGGCCGCGACGTGACGACCAGATTCGTCCTCGCGGCCACGGCATACGACGGCGACTACCTCGCGGAACTCGCGGACGGCGAGTTTCACGACGGCGGCGACCATCCCGTCGAAGCGGACGAGAGCGGCCGGACGGAAATCGACGGCCTGTACGTCGCTGGCTGGCTCTCGGGCGGCCCTCATCAGGTCAGCATCGCCGCTGGTCACGGTGGCCGAGTCGCCAAGTCGCTCATCGAGGACCTACGTAAATCGAGAGGCTACTGGGACGAAGTTGCGCAGTTCTGGGATTGGCGCGTCGAAGTAGACAAGTACGGCGGCGACGAGTGGGAGGGTCACGTAGACGACTGGATAGACGGCACGATTCCCGACGAAGAGATTTCCGCGGAACGAATCGAGCGGGTCAAAGCTGAAATCAAGGAAGAACGCCTCGACTTCGAGATTTCGGCCGCAGAACGCGAAGCGCGACTCGAAGCGAGTCGAGAGTTGCTGAGAGAGAAGTTGTTCGAAGAGTAGCGCGGGTTCTATCCGGTTCGTTATCTCGCGGTACGCCTCGTCTTCAGAATGCTCTGGACGAACAGCACTGTCATCACCGCCGCGATGGTGAATCCGATGGCTCCGTACACCGGATTCTCGTAAATCAGAATCGAGGAGCCGATTACCCACGCCGCGGTGATGAGTGCGTACGCGAGCGTCCGACCGACGACGACGAGCGGTCGTTCTAACTCCAAGCCGGAGACGCTGAGGTCGCCGCGCAGTAGCAAGTCGAGAACGTCTTCCAGTTTCGACGGCAGTCGAACGGTCGATTGGAACGACGTTCTGGCGTCTCGGCGCGTCTCTTCGACCAGCGTCCCGACGCCCTGTCGCATGTAGCCGTGTTCGAGCAGAAATTCTCTGGCCGTCGTGACGATGTCGAACTCCGGGTCGAGGTCCCGGAGGACGCCCTCTCCAACAGTCGCCACGCGAATCACGAGCATGAGGTCGGGCGGAATCCGGAACGGGAACGCTCGGAGTACCGTCAGCACTTCGGCGAGTATCGCGCGCCAGTCCGAGACGCCACTGCCTTCCAAGTCTTCGAGGACGAGTTGCAGGACGTGGGCCATCGCTTGGCGGTCTACGTCCGGGTCGAGCGTCCCGAGCGCGACCAGCACGTCCATGATTCGGTTCACGTCGCGGGAGACGACGGCGAGGTAGAACTGGACGATTGACTCGCGCATCTCCGGCGTGAACCGCCCGGACATCCCGAAGTCGTAGAAGACGATTCGGCCTCGTTCGTCCACCCCGATGTTGCCGGGGTGTGGGTCCCCGTGGAAGACGCCGTGTACCATCCCCATCTCGAAGTAGGCGTTCGCCACGTCGTGAGCGACCTCCTTCGGGTCGAAGCCGCGCTCACGTAACCGCTCGACTGCGCTGAGTTTCGTGCTCCCGACGTACGTCATCGTCAGCACTCGCTCGGTGGAGCGTTCGGGGTACCACCGCGGAATCGTCACCGAGTCGTCGGCTTCGAAGTTCTGCCGTATCTCGTCCATCATGCGCCCCTCGCGCTCGAAGTCGAGTTCTTCCCGAATGACGCGCTCGAAGTCGTCGGCCAAGTTCCGGAGAGAGAACCGATGGCGCTCCGGCGCGAACGCGGTGATGAGCGGCAGGACGCGACGAATCACCCGTAGGTCCGTCTCGACGACTTCGACGATTCCCGGCCGCCGAATCTTCACTGCGACTCGTCTCCCTCCGTACCGAGCGGTGTGTACCTGCGCGAGCGACCCGCCCGCTATCGGTTCAGTGTCGAACTCCTCGTACACGTCGCTCACCTGCCCTCCGTCTGCCACGTCTTCGGAGAGTATCGGTTCCACCTCCTCGTACGCGCCGGGCGGCACGGCGTCCTGTAGCGTGCGAAACTCCTCGGCGTAGATCTTCGGCACGAGGTCGGGTCGCGTCGAGAGCACCTGCCCGATTTTGATGAACGTCGGTCCGAGTTCGAGCATCACGTCGCGCAGTTCGCTGGCGCGTTCGCGGCGTCGCTCGTCGCTGACTTCTCGTGAACGCCCGACGACGACGAACCGATGTCGGTCACGCGCGAAGGCGAGTAGAAACGGGAGGAACGCGAAGAGGACGCGACCGAACCTGACAGGGTACAGCATTCGCTGATACCCACTTCGGTACTACGCTCTGTTACAAATAGATAGGTCTCCGGGAGAGAAGCGACGGCGACCGCTCAGAGCGACCGCTTCGGGACGATTTCCGGGTCTGGCGTGTACTGTACGGCGGCGTCCACTTCGAACACGTCTGCGAGCAGTTCTTCGGTGACGACCTCTCGGGGCGGTCCCCAGTCGTACACCTCGCCGTCGTCCAGCGCGACGAGGTAGTCGGCGAACCGAGCGGCCTGCGCGATGTCGTGGAGGACGACACCGACGGTGACGCCCTTCTCTTCGTTGAGCGACCGGACGATCTCCATCACGCGAAGTTGGTGATGGAGGTCGAGGAACGTCGTCGGTTCGTCGAGCAGGAGCACGTCGGTCTCTTGGGCGAACACCATCGCAATCCACGCAAGTTGCTTCTGGCCGCCGCTGAGGCTGCCTAACGCTTGGTCGCGGATGTGGTCCACGCCAGCGAGTTCGATGGCGCGCTCGACTGCGTTTTGGTCCTGCTCGGTGACGGAATCGAAGAAACCGCGGTGCGGGTAGCGGCCGTGATACACGAGGTCTTCGACGGTGATGCTCTCGGGGGCGTCGTTCTCTTGGGAGAGCAGGCCGAGTTCGCGGGCCAACTCTTTGTCGCCGAACTGCTGAACCTCGCGGCCGTCGAGGACGACGGTGCCTGTGTCTGGGTCGTGGTGGTTCGAGAGCGTCTTCAGGATGGTACTCTTGCCCGACCCGTTCGGCCCCACGAGCGCGGTTATCTCGCCTTTCGGGAGGTCGATTCGGTCGCACTCGACGACGGGGTCCTCGGCGTCGTAGGAGATAGAGAGCGATTCGCCGTGGAGGGCGCTCTCGCGCGACCCGTCGGTCCTCGTCGTGAACTCACTTCCGAGAACGGGGTCCTCTCCGACTTCGCGTTCCACGTCCCGTTCAGTGGACACGGCACGAACACCTCCGAGTGCACCCGTGGCCCGCCGCATCGTCCGAACGTCGGGGTCCCGAAGACTGAGTCATACGCACGGTTTTAGGCCCACCTAACATTAATGTTTGGTGTTTCGGACCGCTGTCGAGCGGGTTTCGGTAGCGGAATCCCGGACTATCGACATTCGATTGTCGATTACCGAACCTCGATTGTCGTTGCGTTCGCCTCGGCGCGTTCGACCAACCGGCGAACGCGCTCGTCTGTCGCCGGATGCGTCGAGAGTATCTCGGTGAGCCATCCGTCTTCGTCGCCCCGGACGTACAGCGGCGTGAGCAACCCCAACCGCGGTTCGCTGGCGCGTTCTATCTTCCGCAGTGCGGAGGCGAGCGCTCGGGGTTTTCGAGTCACCGTCGCGGCCCGGTCGTCGGCCGCGAACTCGCGCTTTCGGGAGTGTGCGAGGACCAAGAGGGTCAGCAGACTCAGGACGGCCAGCGCGACTTGACTGGTCCGGCGACGAAACTCGCCGAACGCCGTGGTCGTCCACGCGCTCGAATCCCCGCGGAGCCACGCCTGCGTCCGCGTCGCTCCGACGACGACCACGACGAGTGGGAGCGTCACCACAACGACCACCCAGACGAGCGACTGGCCGAGACTGTACGCCAGCGTCTGGACGAGGCTGTCGTTACTTTCGAGGTGAGACAGTTCGTGGGCGAGTATCGTCTCCAGTTCGTCCGTTCCGAGCAGGCGAAACAGTCGCCGGTCGAGCAGTATCGAGCCGGTTCCGACGCCGCCGACAGCCATCGCGTTCGGGACGGGCATTCGCGCGACCAGTAGCGGCGGTCGCTCGACCCCCATTTCGGTGCAAAGGTTGTCGAGTCGCCGATGTAGCTCGGGCGCGCTCTGGCGCGGCACTGCTCTCGCGTCGAGACGAGAGACCAAGCGACTCGTGCCGACTCGATAGCTCGCGTAACTGAACGCCAGCGTCAGCACCGAACTGACCACGAGGAGGGTCAATAAGTCGCCACGGGCCTGCCAGAGACCGACCAGCCCCCACGCGAAGAAACTGGCCACGCCCGCGTACAGGACAAACGTCGCAAGACCGACGGCCGCCATCAGCACTCGCACTCCGAGACGACGCATACGTCGAGTACGGACGCGCGGGAGAAACGATTGTCGGCGTCGGGACTGTCGTCCCAACTGGCCGGCCGATGCTTTGAGAGGGAGGGTCGTCGTGGTCCCGGCATGAAAGCACTCACGGCGAGCGGCGAGCGAATCGAGTGCGACGAAGTCGAGGAGGGTCGCCACGGCGTCGTCTGCTACTTCGACGGCCGAATCGTCGGCTACGTGCCCTACGACCAGTTGACCTGCGTGACCGAGCGTCGGACACCCGTCGCGTCGAGCAGTATCCAGAGCGTCGGCTACGACCGCGAGGAGGAGACTCTCGAAATAGCGTTCCACAGCGGCGGCGTCTACCAGTACTTCGACGTGCCACAGGAGACGTATCAACAACTCCTGCACGCGCGCTCGCAGGGGTCGTACTTCCACGACAACCTCCGCGGGCAGTACGACTATCGGCGGCTTCGCTGACTGCGGAAAGCTCTCAGCGAGAGACTTCGACGTAGCCGTCGGAGTGAACGACGACTTCGATTCCCGTGTACGTGAACGAGACCGTCGCGTCCGCTGATAGCGACCCGACGAGTGAGTCGAGTGCGTCGGTGTCGAGGGTCGTCCCTAGCGGCGTGTCGAGTTCTGTCGGCTCTACGCCGTGGGCCGCTGCGACCTGTTCGACGACAGTCGCCGAGACGGACCACTGGTCTTTTGGGGCCACACTACCACACACGAAGGCGTGTTTCTGACCTGCCGATATAAGATTCACGAAGGCGGCGGACGACGACTCTGTCGGATTTCATATCCGCGTCGTTCAGCGCGACCCTCCCACTCGGAGGTATCGTGATTCGGTCTGTCCGCCGAACTGACCACCACTCCATCCCGCATCGGTCTGCGTCGGTGCGGGTCGTATCCGGGGTGCGTGATATCGTTCCGGACGGCTTGAGGCAGTTTCTCGACGACGGTTCTCGAAACGCACCGACCGCTCTCGGCGCGGTGGGCGACCGAGTCGCCGTTCGACTGCGGCCACGCGGTCCTCGCCCCGTTGGCTTCGGCCGCGTTGGTCGTCTAGCTCTAGGGACGTGATGACCCGTCCGTCCGAGACTGCGCGGTGAGCGGCCGCTGCCGCTCTGAATACTTCGTCCGGGTTGTCGGCTTCGATAACGGTGTCGGTGGCCGTCGTCTCGTAGCTCACGTCGAACAGTTCGAGTGCGTCTACCGCTCGGGCGACGCCGTCGGACATCCCCCGTTCGCGCGTCGGAATCACTTCGAGGCGTGCAGTAACTGTCATCCTTTCTCGGGGTCCGTACACCGACCGCCGACAAAGGCGTTTTTTCGAGACTCCGACAGTCAACGCACGGACAACTACGCTCCCGCCGAGAATCTTAGTAGCACTCGGCGCGTAGTAGTAGAGTCATGACTCGATGGACGAACACGCGACAACGGAGCAGTACCATGTCCAGAGGCGGCGGACGGGCGCGCCGACTGCGGCAACTCGAATTGCGGGTTGCGCGTCTCGAAGAAGAGGTGCAGTGGCTTCGGCGGGCCGTCGAAGCGAACGGCGAATCGCTCGGTACGCTCGCCGTCGGCCCGTGCCCGAAGTGTGAATCTGGTGTCCTCGTACGCCACGACGACGACCTGCACTGTACTGTCTGTGGCTATACGCGGTACCTCTGACGGAGCACTCTCGGTTCCCGACGTATCGTTCACACTACGTTGTCAGCGAGCCTCTGGCGCGAGTGCGTCTGCTTTCGCTCGCGCTCGCTCGACCACCGACGGGTGACCGTCGAATTCGATTCGGACTTCGTCGTCGCCGTACGTCACGTCTTCGACGCGGGCGCGGTCGTAGAGCCACGAGACGAGACTCATCGCTTCGTCGTCGTTCGGCAGTCTGAGGTCGGCGTGGTGCAGGTCGGGGAGTGCGGCCGCGACGCGCTCGCAGAGCGCGCCGAGATTTTCGTCTTCGGTCGCGCTGATTGCCACGGGGTCGGGCGCGAGGTCGGCGATGGCGTCGGTTCGGGCGGCCAGTTCCGACTCGCTCAATAGGTCGGCTTTGTTGAGAGCGACGACGAGGGACTCGGTGTCCTCGACGAGTTTCAAACTAGCCAGCAACTTTCGGCGTAGTTCCTCGTGGTCGTCGCTCGCGTCGGCGACCAGTACGACGCAGTCGGCGTCTTGGGTCTCCGAGAGCGTCCCGTGGAACGACTCGACCATCTCGTGTGGCAGGTCGTCCACGAACCCGACGGTGTCCGTGGCGAGCGTTCGTCTGCCGTCGATAGTCGCCCGTCGGGTCGTCGTGTCGAGCGTCTTGAACAGTCGGTCCTCTATTTCGGCCGTTCCGTCGAAGTCCTCGTGGTCGGATGCCTCCTCTTCGTCGAGGTCGAGGTCGTCCGCGAGACGGTGCAGGAGCGTCGATTTTCCGGCGTTGGTGTAGCCCACCAGCGCGACGAACTCGAAGCCCTCCTCGCGTCTCCGTTCCCGTCGTGCCGCGGTGTCGTCGGCGAGGTCGGAGAGTTTGGTGTCGAGCGCGTCGATTCGTTGCTCGATATCTCTCACTCGCTGGCCACCTTTCTCGTCGTGGGCCAAGTCCTCGCCGTCGATTTCCGCGGTTATCTCCCGGCGAACGCGCGGCAGGTCGTATTCGAGGCGGGTGCGCTCGACCTGTAGTTTCGCGCGCTTCGTCCCGGCCTGTCGCTCGAAGATGTCGAGGACCAATCGGTAGCGGTCGAGTATCTCGGTGCCGTCTGGAAGCAGGTCCCCCAAGTCGAAGAGTTGTCCGGGGTCAAGTTCGTTGTCGATGATGACTGTCTTCGTACCCGTCTCGGCGACTACCTCGGCCAACTCTTCGGCTTTCCCTCGGCCGAGGTCGTACGTCCGGTCCTCGCGTCGCGTCTGGGTCACCTCTGCTCGGATTTCGTACCCTGCGGCTTCTGCGAGGGCACGAATCTCCGCTGTGTCGGCCTGTCCGGAATCGACTCGCTTGGCGACGATAGCGCCTGAATTTGCGTCTGTAGATTGCATGATGTACTATCGTGTCGTGTGTCTACACGTCGCTACCCCGACGAAATCGCTACTGGCTACTGAGGCGGCGAATCGAACCGGACGTGTCCGCAGAGTAATCGCAGGGTGGAACTATCGAACCGCGTCGATAGCACCTTCTCGGCCCTCACCGCCGATGGCACTACGAACTACTGCGACTCGCGGCCGCGAACGAACCCGGTCACTGGACGAGGAAAGAGGTCTCCATAGGCCGTGACAAACTCTTGTTCGGTATTTGTTATAAATGTTCGGACGGTGGCTCGCATCACCAATCGACTGTCGTAGCTATTTACGTCAACGTAAACGCCCACCGCCACCCGAACTATGTGACTCGACGTTGCATCTCCGCCATGAACACCGCGGAAGTACTCGTCGAGAGCATGGAGCGGGAAGGGGTGGAGTATATCTTCGGACTGCCCGGAGAGGAGAACGAGGCGTTGCTGTTCGCGCTCGAAGATTCGAAAATCGAGTTCGTTCCCGTTCGTCACGAACAGGGGGGTGCGTTCATGGCCGACGTGTACGGCCGACTTACGGGGGACGCTGGGGTCTGTCTCTCGACGCTCGGGCCGGGCGCGACGAATCTCCTGACCGGCGTCGCCGACGCGAACCTCGACAAGGCACCGCTGGTCGCCCTCTCCGGACAGGGTGGTCTCGAACGACTCCACAAGGAGAGCCACCAAGCGCTCGACGTGGTGGAGATGTTCGCCCCCGTCACGAAGTGGAACACCCAGATTTCGGACCCCGACATCGTCCACGAGTCGGTTCGGAAGGCGTTCAAAGTTGCCGAGTACGAGAAACCCGGCGCGACGCACCTCGAACTTCCGGAAGACGTGGCGGGCGAAGCGAGCGACGTGCGACCGCTCGAACAGCGCGAGAAGGTGCGGCGACCCGAACCGGACCGAAAATCGCTCGACCGAGTCCGAGAGTTGTTGGCCGATGCCGAACGGCCAATCGTCATCGCTGGCAACGGTGCGGTTCGAACCGACGCCGCCGAGGAACTACGAGCGTTCGTCTCGGACTACGACCTCCCCGTCGCGGCGACGTACATGGGTAAGGGCGCGGTTTCGGACGACGACGCCCACTCACTGCTGACCCTCGACTCCGGCGAACATCAGGAAGCCTCCGACGCCATCGAGATGGCGGACCTCGTCCTCACGGTCGGCTACGACATCGCCGAACACGACCCGGAGGGGTGGAACTCCGGAACTGACACCATAGTCGTCCACGTCGATAGCCAACCCGCAGAAGTGTACGAACACTACAATCCGGACGTAGAAATCGTCAGCGACATCGCATCCGCGATTCGAGAACTGAACGCCTGCTGTGGCGAAATTGACGCGTCGTTCGAGACCGATTGGTACGACGACCTGCGCGAGCACATCGTCGCGGACGTGACGCCCGACCACGAGGAGGGCGAGCCGTTCACGACTGCGAAGGTACTGCCCGTGCTCCGCGAGGTGATGAACGCCGATGACGTGTTGCTCTCGGACGTGGGCACGCACAAGATGATACTCGCCCAAAACTTCCCGACGTACGAACCGAACACCTGCATCATCTCGAACGGACTCGCTTCGATGGGTATCTCGGTGCCAGGTGGCCTCGCCGCGGACCTCGCAGTGGAGAGCAACGTCGTCGCCGCGACTGGCGACGGCGGCTTTCTGATGAACGCCGCGGAGATCGAGACGGCGACCCGAGTGGGCTGTGGCTACACTATCTTGCTGTTCCGCGACGACGAGTACAGGCTCATCACCGAGAAACAGGAGGAACACCGGAGGAGCCACTTCGGCACGGAGTTTTCGAATCCCGACTTCCAGTTGTTCGCCGAGAGCTTCGGCATAGCTGCGTATCGCCCGGAAAGTTGGTCGGAGCTAGCGGAGGATTTGGAAGAGGCTATTTCGAGCGACGAGATGGCGCTGGTGGAAGTCGTCTTGGAGTGAGCGAGACTCGCTTCGTTAGCTCGGCGGGGACGCCTCCGGCAGACGAATCCGCACGACGGTACCAGTGGGTTGGTTTGTTGCAAACGTCAGGTCGCCGCCGAGCGATTCGACGCCCCACTTCATCACCCAGAGACCCAACCCAGACCCGTGGGAGAGACTGGTCGTCTCCTCGGGCGTGTCCAGCGCGTCGATTTCCATCTGTGGAATTCCCGGTCCGTCGTCGGCGACTTCGACGAGAACGTCGTCAGTTCCTAGCGCTTCTCGCACCGTAACTTCGATTCGGGGGACGGCCGAATGGTTGTGTACGACGGCGTTGTCGAGCGTGTGCTGCAAGACGAACTGGAGTTCCTTCGTCGCGTGGACCCACGCGTCGTTCGGTTGCTCGACGGTGATTTCGGCTTCGGGATACTTCTCTCGAATCCTCTCGACGCTCGCTTCGATGAGGGTCGAAACGTCGAATGGCCGTCTGTTCGCTGGCTCTATTTCGATGAGCGCCTCGATTTGAGAGGTCGAATCGCTCAGCGACGCGACGTCCGTCGCAATCGACTCGATGGTCTCGGCTTCCGCTCGGAGGTCGTCGTCTTCGACTTCTTTCGAAATCTCGTCGGCGTACCCCATTATCACGTTCATATCGTTGCGGAGGTTGTGCCGGAGGACGCGATTGAGGATGCGGAGGCGGCGTTTGCTCATCTTCCAGTCGGTCACGTCCATGACGAACCCCTCCAAGACGGTCGATTCGTCGGGACGAGAGACGAGTTCTCCCTGTTCCCAGACCCACTTCAGTTCGTCGTCAGCAGTCCGGATTCGATAGTCCACTTGGAACGACGTGCCGTCTTCGAGGGCTTTCTCGACGGTCTGCCACACGGCTTCGCGGTCGTCGGGGTGAGTGATGTCGTCGCCGAACGACACGCCACCGTCGGTCAACTGTTCGGGGTCGTACCCCGTGAGTTCTCGACAGCCCTCGCTGACGAACTCCATCGGCCAGTCTCTCTCGTTCCGACAGCGATAGGCCAACCCCGGCAGATTGGAGAGCAGCGTCTCGAACTGCCGCCTGTTCTCTCGAAGTTCCCGTTTCGTCCGATACTCGCCGACGAGGCTTCGAATCCGACTCTGCAAGCGGTCGAATTGGGCTGTCTCGCCCTCTTTCTGCAACCAGTCGTTCGCACCGCCGAGAATCGCCTCGCTGGCCAGGTGTTCGTCGTCCTCGCCGGTGAAGAAGATGAACGGGAGGTCGGGGTAGTCGCGTCGAACAACTTCGAGGAAATCGAGCGGGTCTTCGTCTCGGAGTTCGGTGTCGCTGACCACGCAGTCGATAGGTTCGGTATCGAGGCAGTCGAGTGCTGTTTGGACTCGTGACTTCGTCGTCACCTCGACTGTGTCGAGGTTCTGTTCGAGGAGGTTTTCGGCATCTGTCGCCGTGCCGTCGCCGTGTTCGACGTGGAGAACTCGGATACTGTCTTCGCTGTGACTGCCCGTCGAAAAATCCATGTCACTTACGAGTACTTCTACAGATGCGCATCTACCTAATAAATATTCCTCCGAATTTCACGTAGTAAACAACCTATCGGATATTATTTCGACAGCTTTCAGGGGTGCCCCCGTCACCTAAACATCTAAGTACTCCCTCTGACACGCTCGACTCGTGACGACGCTCGCACTCGTTCACGGCAACGGGAGACAGCAGGACGAGCGATTACCGGCGCGCGAGCAGTACATCTCCAGTTACTTCGGCCTCAAGGCCGAGTACGCCGAAACCATTTGCGACGAGTGGGTCGTCCTCTCTGAGAAACACGGACTCCTCTCACCGACGGACGAAATTGCACCGTACGACGCGTCGCTCGACGACTACGATGCCCGCGAGCGGAGCGCGTGGGTTACGGACTTGACTGCGTCGGCGATGCGATTCGTTTCCGAAGACGGTCTCACCTCCCGGTTCGACGAAGTCGTCGCGCTCACGAGTTCGCGCTACGTCGAACTGCTGAGTCCGTTGTGGACCCATCTGCGGTCGGTCGGAGTCGAGGTGCAGGCCCCACTCGCCGAACAGGGCGGCATCGCCACCCAACAGGGGTGGCTCCGCGAACGCATAGACTGCGAGGAGACGAAGCAACCGGACAGCGAGCAGACGGCCTGAACGCAGAGGGAGCGTCCTACTCGATGCTCAGGTCCACGTCCTCCCCGCCAGCGTTCGCTTCCTGCACCCAGACGGTCTTCTTGTTGACGAACTCCTGAATGCCGTGCTTAGCCAGTTCTCGGCCGTATCCCGAGTCTTTCACGCCACCGAAGGGGAGTCTGGGGTCGGACTTGACGAGTTCGTTGACGAACGTACAGCCAGCCTTGATTTCGTGGGCGACGCGCTCGCCGCGCTCTAGGTCCTTCGACCAGACCGACGCCCCGAGTCCGAGGTTCGTGTCGTTCGCCAGTTCGATGGCCTCCTGTTCGTCCTCGACTTCGAAGACGGCCGCGGCGGGGCCGAACACTTCTTCGGCGGCGGCAGGCGAGTCTCGTGGCACGTCGGTCAACACCGTCGGCGGATAGTAGAACCCGTCTCTGTCCAGCGGTTCGCCGCCGACTTCGAGGGTCGCGCCCGCCTCGACGCTCTCTTGGACCTGCTCGTGGAAGTCGGCCATCAGGTCTTCGCGGGCCTGTGGGCCGACGTCCGTCTCTTCTTCCATCGGGTCGCCGACGGTCAGCGACTCCATCTCGTCGGTGAACTTGTCGAGCCACTCGTCGTACACGTCGGTGTGGACGATGAACCGTTTTGCCGCGATGCAGGATTGCCCGGAGTTGATTGTTCTGGCGCGCACACCGGTCTTCGCCGCCGCTTCTACGTCGGCGTCGTCCAGCACGACGAAGGGGTCGCTCCCGCCCAGTTCGAGAACGGTCTTCTTGAGTTGCTGGCCCGCGCTCTCGGCGACTGCACGCCCCGCGCGCTCGCTCCCGGTGAGGGTGACGGCCGCGATGCGGTCGTCGGTGAGTACGTCGTCCATCTCGTCAGAGCCGACGAGCAACGACTGGAAGACGCCTTCCGGGTAGCCCGCCTCCTCGAACACCTCCTGAATCGCCCGCGAGCACCCGGGGACGTTCGACGCGTGCTTGAGCAGGCCGACGTTGCCAGCCGTGAGATGCGGTGCGGCGAATCGGAACACCTGCCAGAACGGGAAGTTCCACGGCATGACCGCCAGAATCGGCCCCATCGGTTCGTAGGAGACGTACGTCTTCGCGTACTCCTCCCCGCCGAGATGCTCGTCCTGTAGATGTTCGGCCGCGTTCTCGGCGTAGTAGTCACAGACCCACGCACACTTCTCGACTTCGGAGACGGCCGATTCGACGGGTTTACCCATCTCCTCGGTCATCAGTTCGGCGTACTCTCGCTTGTTCTCACGAAGCACCGCGCCCGCGTCTGCGAGGAGTGTTTGGCGCTTCTGAATGCGGACCTCTTTCCACTCCTCGAACACCTCGGTCGCGCGGTCCAGCGCGTCCGCTACGTCTTGCTCGGTGTCGGATCCGATAGATTCGAGCGACTCGCCCGTTGAGGGATTCGTGCGCTCCATAGCGGGACACTCCGACCGCCAGCGGGTTGTACCTTCGGGCGGGAGCGAATTCTCCCCGTGGTTTCTCTCTGCTTAACTGGCGTGTGCAACCGTTACCGGCACGTAACGCGACGTTTCGGCTCAAGGGCTTTTGCCGGTGGGACCTGTAACGACGCGTACGGGACGTCACGGATTGGGACACAGACGGGGGTTCCGGTAGGGGGAGACACGATGAACGTCTTAGAGACTGCACGAATCAGTTGGCGCAACATTCGGGAACACAAACTCCGCTCGACGCTGACGACGCTCGGGGTCATCATCGGCGTCGCGGCGGTCATCACGTTCGTCACGCTGGGGACGAGCCTCCAGCAAGACATCATCAGCACAGTCGCGGGTGGCAACGCCGCGACGATGTACGTCACCGCGCAAGCTCCGGGCGACAGTCGCGTGCCCGCGCTCGGCGGTGGCGGCCAGACGGTGTTCACGGAGTACGACGTGAGCAACATCCGAGAGTTGGACGGCGTCGAAGTAGCGGTTCCCGAGAGCGGCATCGCTGCGACTTCGGTATCACACAACAACACGTCCGTCGCGCGCCAGTGGATAACCGTCACGTCGCCAGACTACTTCCGCGTCCGGAATCTGACGTTCCTCTCGGGCGGGCCGTTTCAGAGTGGACAACGCGAAGTCGTGTTGAACCGCCCCGCTGCGCGGATGTTCAGCGGGAGCAACGTTAGCGTCGGCGAGAACATCACGTTCACTCGCGCGGCAGGGGGCACCGCGAACGCGACGGTAGTCGGAATCGTCGAATCGCAAGGCTCCGAGAGCGTCCTCGGGTTCAGCCAAGGACCGCAACCGCGCATCTACGCACCCACCAATCCGTACTACCTGCGGACGACGTTCAGTCCGAGCCTCAACACTCGCATGCCAGTGTTCGGACGGATTCTCGTCGTCGCCGAGTCGCCGGGGCAAGTGGACGCCGTTCAGGGCCGGGTGTACAACTACCTCGGCGAACGCTCTGATGCTCGCCAGATAAAGAGTCAGGGCTACGAGTTCCGCGTGACCACCCAAGACCAGATAATCGGGCAGGTCAAACAACTCACGAGTACGTTCACCGCGTACATCACGGGTATCGCGGTCATTTCGCTCATCGTCGGGTCTATCGGCATCGCCAACATCATGTTGGTGTCGGTCACCGAGCGCACCCGCGAAATCGGCATCATGAAAGCCGTCGGCGCACAGAGCCGCGACGTCCTCCAACTGTTCCTCTTCGAAGCGGTCATGCTCGGCGTGTTGGGGTCGATTCTCGGGGCGGTCATCGGGATGGTTGGCGGCTTCGTCGGTGCCCAACTCATCGGCCTGCCGCTCGCGTTCCAACCGCAGTGGTTCGGGGCCGCAGTCGTCGTCGGTGTCGTCGTCGGCGTCCTCGCAGGCGTCTATCCAGCGTGGGACGCGGCCCACACGGACCCTATCGACGCCCTAAGATACGAATAGCCGCTGCTGACGCTCTCTACCGTCGAACGAACTTTCACCGATTTTACTTTCCTTATTTTTCTCGCGCCATCCGTTTCGTGCGTTTCAAACCGTTTCGAGTGAAACACAACATTGAAACAATTCCTACGGCCGTAACCATCATTTGCGGGAACATGGTACCACGTTTTGTTCGCATAGCCCCTGGATAACAAAGAGTCAGTCTGGTAAACGGTACATCGAGAACACGCGTCTAGCATCACGGCGCAACTCGAAGTTGCAACTATGTCGGGACAGAATCTATCACAAACGACGACGGTACAGGAGCGAGGGTACAAGCGAGAGCTCCTCTGGTTCGCGCCCGCTCTCCTTGCAGCCTGCTCTATCCTGTACGTGTATCTCCGGTCGCATCAGTATCCTTCGTTCGGAGCGGGTCTCTACCTGCTCATCGCGGAGCGAATTGTCGAGAACGGCTACGCCCTCCCGAAGACGATTCCACACTACACGGCAGAGGGAGTGCCGTTTTCCTACCCGCCGCTGATGTTCTACACCGTCGCGGTGATACGCGACCTCACTGGCATCGAAGGCATCACAATTGCACGCTATCTGCCGGGACTGGTGAGTATCGCGTATCTCGTACCGCTGTATCTGTTCGCTCGAGACTTCCTTCGGTCGCGCCCGCAGGCGTCGTTAGCGACGCTCATCGTCGCGGTCAGTCCGCCGCTCTTGCAGTGGCACATCTCCGCGGGTGGCATCGTCCGGGCCCCCGCGTTCCTGTTCTCTCTGTCGGGAATCTACGCCGGTCTTCGTCTCTACAGGGACAAAGACGCCCGGTGGGTCGTTCCGTCGCTGGCGTTGTTCACGCTGACTATCTTGACCCATCCGGTGTACACGGTGTTCTTCGCCACGAGCTACTTCCTCCTCTACTTGGAGCTAGACCGCTCGCTCTGGGGTCTCACCCGCGGGATGGTCGTCGGCTTCGGCGGTATCCTGTTGGCTTCGCCGTGGTGGCTACAGATAATCTCGATGCACGGCCCGGACGTGTTCCTCGGGGCCGCAGGCACGCACGGCGGAATCGGTGGAGGCTTCTTCGGCGCGGTGTCGGCAATCGGTCACGTCAGTCCGGACGCCGCATTCATCGGATCTCTCTGGCAGTTCCTGCCCGTCGTCGGCGCGTTATACCTGCTCGCCAAGCGGCGGTTCTTCCTCCCGGTGTGGTTCTTCGGCGTAGCAATCTTGTTGGGCAAGGCGCGATTCACGCTGCTCGTCGGGGCGCTTATCAGCGCAGTGTTCCTGCTCAACGTGGTCGCGGCGCGACTCCGCGACAGGGTCGGAGCCTCCGTCACTCGTCGGAGTGCCGTCACCGCGTGTATGGTACTCATCGCGATGGTCGGCCTCGCGGGCGGCGCGATGTACGCGACCAGCGGCGTAGACGCCCACGCTGGGAGTCCCTCGCTCCCGCAGTTCATGGACGAGGACGACGACGAAGCGATGCAGTGGGTCGAAACGCACACCAACAGCGAAGCGACGTTCGTCGTGCAAGGTGACGCCGCCGAGTGGTTCCCACAGCAGACCCATCGCACGATGCTGGTCGGGCCGTGGGGCGTCGAGTGGAAGGGCCAAGAACCGTACAACCACCACTTACAGCTCTTCCGGGACGTGTCGGCCTGCAACAGCGCACACTGCATGACGAACACGCTCTCCCAGAGCAACAAGCACCCCGACTACATCTACTTGCCGAAAGGCGAGTTCACCGTCCGCGGGATGCAACACCGCCGAACAAGCAAGTTGGCGATGTCGATGCACCTCTCGCCGAAGTATCAACTCGTCTTCGAGAACGACGGCGTCCTCATCTTCGAGATGATGGACGAGCAGGGCGAACGGGGCACGCAGTCGGCGCTGTCCGGTGAGAAACGCAGTTCGTCGGCCGACAACGAGCAGTTTACGGCCGAACTCGACCGTTACCCCAACGAGGAAGAACCCGAAGTCGAGACGATACCGCCCCGGGCCGCGAACGCTGACAAACCGGTGCCGGAACCTGCGAGCCCCGAGATGAACGTCTCGTAGGAAGAAGAGACTGCTCAGAACAGCGGGTCCAGTTCGCCGTCCTCGTCCTCGACGAGGTTGGCCGTCTGGCGCTCGCTCTCCGCGCGGGTGTCGGCGATGTTGTCTTGAGTCTCGACGGCCACGTTCTGCAACTCCTCGATTCGCGGTACGTCTGAGACGCCGGAGAGGAGCACCACGCCAGCGACGTGGTTGGCGTCACCGACCGGGTAGTCGCCGCCGCGAACTTCCATCGAGCCAGTTTCGTTCTCCAACCACTTTCGACCGCGCTCGATGCCCTTTCGGTTGAGGTACTTGGAGGGACCGCTGGCGACGAACAGCGACCGCTCGGCGCTCTCTATCTCTGCGGGGAGCGTCAGTCGGCCCAACGCCGCCTTCCGGACGAGACTCGTCAGTCGGTTCGTCGCGTGGGTCGGGTCTACTTCGTCGGTGCCGGTGAAACGCGAGAGGAGGCCGCTGTTCGGATTGTCGATTTCCTCTGCGGCGTAGCCGATAGTCGAGACCCCACCAGTTCCAAGCGTGTTGATGATTTCGCTGGAGTCCACGACGCTCTCGCCTACGTCGTCGCCGTAGCCAACTTCGCCTGCGCCGAAGAGGATGCCGAAGCGTCTGACGATTTCCTCGTTGATGCGGTCGTAGCCGACTTCGACCGACTCGCCGGACTGTCGCCACGCGTCGTTGTCGAAGACGAGCAAGTTGTCAACTTCTCGGGTGAACGTCTGGAACGAGCGGGCCGCGTTCAGCGTGTAGATACCGCCCTCCTCGCGGCCTGGCAGGATGCCTAGTCCGTACACCGGTTCGGTGTAGATGCGCTTGAGGTACTTGGTGAGGACCGGTGCGCCGCCCGACCCAGTCCCGCCGCCCATCCCAGCGACGACGAGAAACGCGTCCACGTCGTGTATCGGCACGTTGTCTACTGCACCCTGAATCTCGTCGATGTCCTCCTCGGCGATTTCAGCGCCGAGTTCGTTGTCGGCACCGACCCCGTGGCCTTTCACTCGGGACTGGCCGATGAGGACTTGATTCTCCTCTGGGATTCGTTCGAGACCCATCAGGTCGGCCTTCGCGGTGTTGACTGCCACCGCCGACCTGACCGTCTGACTGCCCGTCCGCTCGTCGTACTCGATGAACTTGTCTACTATCTTGCCGCCAGCCTGTCCGAACCCGACCATCGCCAACTTCATCGGCGTTCACCCCGCCGACTACCCCGACGCTCACTCCGCCACAGGCGGTGCCTGTCGAGTTCTCTGTCAGTACTTGAAACCGCGACCGCTTCCCCACGTTTGACACTACCCATTCCGTATCCCCGACAGTTCGGACCACCGCACTCCGTATAAAGCCCGAAGACGGTTTTCGACGCCTCGAAGCACGTCGCGGGCGTCAGGGCACGCGTAACGCGGTCCTGTAACTGGTCGGCCGCGAGGTGATGGAACGCTGTCGGAGTCGGTACCTGTTGTGCGGGTGCCTAACTACTGGGGTCGAGACTCAAGACGCAGTGCGACGTTAGACGTAATCGCCGATAGACTCGCTAATCGCGTCCTCGTCGTACTCGTCTTCCTCTTTGTCGAAGACCGCCTCGCCGTCTGCTCGGACCTCGAAGACGCCGCTGTCGCCAGTTACGAGCGCGACGGAGTCGAGTCGCTCGCCGTACTCCGACAGCAGCGCGCGTTGCAGATTCTGAGCGCGGTCGAGCATGCCACACGGGACGCAGTATTCGATTTCGACGGTCGTCATGCCCGCAGGGTAGGACCGTCGCAACTTAAATCAGGCCCCGTCGCCGCTCAGGCGGTACGTGTCGATGTCCGCTCCGGTCGCCGTGTCGCGGTCCGCCGCCGCTTCGATTGCGTCGCGTGCGAGTTCCTCCACGGCCGGAAGGTCGATATCGACGGTCGCACCGTCGAGGACCCCAAGCGCGAACTGGGCTCCAGAGCCGAACGCGACCGTCTCGTCGGTGAGGATGCCACCCTCGGCGTCGATAGCTCTGACTCGGGGCACGTCTCTGTTGTCGCGAGCGACCACGATTGCCTCGACGCCCTCTTCGCCTGCGATGTCTGCGGCGACGTTTGCGAACCGCATCACGTCCATCGGGTCGCCGCGTTCGGTCTCGTAGGTACGATTCTCGGATTCGAGACGGCGGCGGAACTCGTCGATGTCGCCCGACTCGCCGACTGCCGCCGCGCCCACGTCGCCGAAGTCGAAGACGTGACGTTTGTGCTTGCTCTCGACGGTGCCACCTTCGGCCAGTACTCGGTCACCTGCGAGTATCGCGCCGCCGCTGGCTTCGATCCCCACGATAGTTGCCATGCAGATGGTGACGACGGCTTGCGGGAAGTGCGTTGTTGCTGATTTAGAATGGTTTCGACTCCGCTTTCGATAAACGCCCTTTTGCCCACCCACTCCTAACTCCAACCGATGCGAACCCGGACCGTCGCCGTCCTCGCTTTCGTCCTCCTTGCACTCGGTGGCGTCGCCGCCTACGGTTTCGTCGGCACGACGGCGGGTGGCGAGTTGCGCGAACAGTGGGTCAGCGACACGGCCCGAGAGATGACCGGCAACCACCACGCCCCTGCCGTCGCGGAAATCGACGGCCAGCAGTTCGTCTTCGCGCCGGTGAGCGGCCCCGACGGCGCGGACAACTGCGGGCTGTACGCACTCTCCGGAGACGACGGTTCGACCGAGTGGGTGTACGAAGTTCCGCCGACGAACTGCACGATTCACTCCGTCGCGGACCCGACAGTCGCGGACTTCGACGGCGACGGAAGCCGAGAAGCGCTGGCCGCGACGACCGAACGAGTCGTCTTCGCCGCGAGCGCCGCCGACGGAACCGTCGAGTTCCGACACAATTTGAGTTCCTACGGCTACACCGAACCAGTGGTCGCCGACTTCGTGCCGGGCGGCGGCAAGGAAGTCGTCGTCGCGGACGTGCAGGGCACCCTCTTCGTCGTCCACGAAAACGGCACGACGGCGTGGTCGAAACAACTTGGGATGACGTGGGCGGCGCCCGAACTTTCGGACTTCGACGGCGACGGCACCGACGAGTTGGTCGTCGGCTCTGCACCCGGAACCGAGGGTACCGTGACGGTTCTGGAACCGAATGGGAGCGTGACGTGGCAGCGGACGGTAGCAGGCTCTGTCGGGTGGCTGGCGACCAGTGAGACCGACGGCCAGCACCGAATCGTCGCGGCGACGACTGACGGACGAGTCGCGGCCTACGCTGGCAACGGTACCCGGGTGTGGAACCACGAGTTCGGCAAGGCGGCCGCAGTTCACGCCATCGGCGACGGCGACGGTGACGGAACATCCGAAGTGTACGCCGTCGCAAAGGACGGGAAACTCCGAGCTATCGACACCGCGAGCGGGGCAATCGAGTGGACGACGACCCTGACGAACGCCGACGTAACCATGATGCCGCCGCCGACGCTCGCCGACGTAGACGGCGACGACTCGCCGGAACTCCTCGCACCGAGCAAGGACGGTATGGTCTCGGTCGTCGCACCCGAGTCGGGCGACGTACTGGCGACCTACGAGCGCGACGTGCCGATTTTCAAGTACCCCGCGGTGGCTGACTTGGACGGTGACGGCGACGACGAAGCACTGGTGATGTACGGCGACGGGCGCGTCGTGGCGCTCGACTATACTCAGTAACTCGCCGAGTCGCCGTCGCTCCTCGTTTCGCAGTGCTCCCCGTTTCGCAGTCGCTCCGTTACTCGCAATTATCTCCGGTCTCCGAACGACTCTTCAGTCACGCCGTAGTCGGAACGAAGTACATGTCTGTGCGTGACAAACTCAGAGTCGGCGTCATCGGTGGCGGCTACATCGGGACCACGGTCGGCGGCCTCTTCAATCAGGACCCGCGGGCGACAGTGACCGCGCTGGCAGACGTAGACCCCGAGACGCGGCGGAGTGCTGGCGAGCAACTGTACGTCGGTGACGGCTCACAGTACGACGACTTCCGTGCCATGCTTGACGCGGAGGACGTGGACGCTGTACTCATCGGCACGCCGCACACGCTCCACCACGAGCAGGTGACGGCGGCCCTCGACAGGGGACTCCACGTCCTCTGTGACAAGCCGCTGACGACCGACCTCGACCAAGCACAGGACCTCGCAGAGCGCGCTGAGTCCGGCGACGAGGTGCTGATGGTCGGCTACCAGCGTCACCTCAATCCCGCGTTTCAGACTGCCCGTGAGCGGTTCGAAGACGGTGGCGACCCGCAGTTCGTCAGCGCCGAGATTACCCAGAACTGGATTCGACGCTTCGAGAACACGTGGCGGACGAACCCCGACCTCTCAGGCGGGGGCAATCTCTACGACACCGGGAGCCACCTCATCGACGCCGTCTTGTGGACGACTGGCCTGACTCCGGCCTCGGTCTCCGCAGAGATGGAGTTCGCCGACGACGAGGCCCGAGTGGACGAACGAGCGATTCTGACAGTCGAGTTCGAGAACGGCGCACAGGGCACCATCTCGGTCCACAGCGACGCGCCCTGCGTTCGGGAACACATCCACATCTGGGACCACGACGGCGCGGTGTACTTGGAAGGTCGCCAGTGGGAGGAACGGGAGATGAAGGAGATAAATCCGGAGAGTACGACCGTGATTCCCTACATCGACCGGAGTGCCCAACGGAACAAGGCAGAGGTGTTCATAGACTGCGTCGAGCGCGGCGAGAAACCACCAGCCACGGCACGGGACGCCCTCGCTGTAACAGCCCTTACCGAGGCGGCGTACGAGTCGGCGCGAAGCGGGGAGACGGTGGACGTGGACGCGAACATATGAGACAGTTGGTAAAATAGCGAGCAGAGACCGACTACGGAGATACGTATTTTCTCCCGAGAGTTGCCGACACCTACATTCTCGCGCAACTTTTATATGTGCTGGGAGGTACCTTATATCATGGATATTTTTGTTGCCAGACTGATGTCCACGGACTTGCTAACCGTCTCCCCGGATACGTTGGTCGAAGACGCCGCCGGATTGATGCTCGACCACGGCGTCGGTTCTGTCGTCGTCATCGACGAGCGGAACCAACTCGAAGGCATCCTCACCTCCACGGACTTCGTGAAGATAGTCGCCGAGCAGAAGCCGAAAGACCAGACGCCAGTTTCGAAGTACATGAGTACGGACCTCGTGACGACGGCAGCGCAGGACGATATTCAGGACGTTGCGGACGCGATGATAGAACACGGCTTCCACCACATGCCGGTCGTGGACGAGACGGAAGGTGTCATCGGCATCATCACGACGACTGACTTGGCGGCGTACCTGTCCCACGAGGAAGCGCCGAGTCCGGCGTAGTCTGCCGTAGCTATTTACCGATTGTTCACGTTAGATTGCTTGATGAGTAAAGCAACGCTCGTCTTCGGCGGCCTCGGCGGTGGTCCAGCAGACGCGAACCGTGCGAAATTTTCCGACGACGAGCCGAGCTCGCAACCACCGCCCGAGTCGCTCCAGTTCGATACGGCGAGTGGCCACTGGGAGTTCCCGAGTCGCGCCGTTGACTGGGACGTCGCCGGACCGATGGACGAAACCCAGACCGCGGCGGTTCCGCGCGAGAGCGTCTACTCGGTCACCTACGAGCGCGAGACGCCGACTCTCGACTCCGGTGACACTGTAGACATCTACGCGACGCTCGCCTACGAAGCCCTCGCCGGTCAGTACAGCAGTATCAGTCGCGCCGACCACGAGTTTCTCGAACCGCCCCGGTACGACGACGACACGAACCACTGGCGAGTGGCATTTTCACCGATTCCCGAAGACGAAGACGACGAGCGACTCGTCTACGAGAAACAGATTCCCAAGGAGAGAGTCTGCTACGTCCGCGGTACGGACGAAGCGTAGTCCGGACTGGGCTCAGTCCGCCCCAATCCCGTCTACGACGCTCCGTACTGCGCGCTTCGCTTGGACTTTCCCGTCGAACCGACTGCGCTCTCCTTCCTTCTCGAACACGTCAGCGCGAATCTCGCCGTCCATCTCTTCCGGAACGGGCACGTCCAGCAAGGACATCGCCGTCGGCGCGAAGTCGGTGAGGTCCACGGTCATCCCCGAGTCGTTCTGTACCGGACCGCCCCACGCGTAGAAGATGCCGTGCATCTCGTTCATCGACGTGTGCGACCCGGTCTTCGGCGGGTCGGCGAAGACGCGCTTTGTCTTCATCGTCTGGGGGTACTGAATCTGGTAACCCGGCGCGGGCATGCAGACGAGGTCCGGGCGGGTGTCTGCGTACTGGTCGTCGTACACGTCCTCGCCGTACAGCACCGAGTCGATGACTCGGTCGCCGCGCTCTGGATGCTCGATGGCCAGTAGTTCGTCGCGCAGTCGCTCGCGAATCTCGTCGTACTGGTGGTCGGGAATCGCACCCTCGCGGTGGTCCCTCGTGTTCAGATAGATTTGGCCACCGCTGGCGACCGTGAACGCGGCGGTCTTCGACCAGTCGATGTCCTTCCGGGAGATAGTCAGGAGTTCCGCGAGGTCCGGGCCGGGGGTGTCGTCGCCGTTCGTCCGTGCCACGCCCATCTTCAGCTTCGAGAAGAGGTTGAGTTCGCTGGCGACTCGCTCGACGGCGTCGTAGACGTAGTTGTAGCCGAACTGCTTCAGACGGGTCCACGGCCGCGATTTTAGATCGAGGTAGCCCGCGTTGTAGAGCCACGAGTTCAGGTTGATAGTCTGGTACACCGGGCCGTGGCCGTGGTCGGAGATGACCATCAGGGTGTCCTCGTCGTCCATCCGGTCCATCACCCACCCGAGTAGTTCGTCGTACAGTTCCAGCAGTTGGAGCGGTTTGTCCTCGTACTTCGCCGCGACTCGCGGGTCGTGCTTCGGGTGCGTGCCGTCGAGGACGTGCCCCAAGACGTGGAGGATGTTGTCCGGTCCGGAGAAGACCAGCGAGTAGTAGTCGCAGGGGTACTCTTCGAAGAGTAGTTTCGCGACCTCGATGCGCTTCTTCTCGATTTCGAAGAAGTTGTCGAGCAGGCCCCGTAGGTTCTCTTCGTTGCTGCCGTCGTCGTAGCCCTCGTAGGGGTCCACGTCGTACTCGCCGACGCGCGACTCGATGTCTTCGCGCAATTGGTCTGGGAACGCGTAGTCGCCCGTGGAGGGCGTCGTGATGTTGTCCGAGATGTGGAAGCCCTCGGTCCGACACGGCGGGTAGCCCGGCATGACGTTCATCACGCCAGAGCGTTTGCCTTCGGCGTCCAAATACTCCCAGACTGGGACGGACTTCTCGCGGAGGGTGTCGGCGTTCACGAAGTTCGTGCCGTACTCGCCCGCCTCTTTCAGCATGAAGTTGTAGATGCCGTGATTGCCGGGATTGCGCCCCGTAGCGAAGGAACTCCACGCGATCATCGAGAGCGGCGGCACCGTAGAACGCGTGGTGCCATCGGCACCCTCCGCGCGCATTCGCTCGAAGTTCGGCAGTCGCCCGGCGTCGATACCTCTATCGACAAGTTCGGGTGGCACGCCGTCGAGTCCGAGGATGATTACGTCGCCGTTCGCCTCGGTACCGTGACCGTCCGCCTCGGCCCGTTCCACTGTGGTACTTTCGCTGTCGCTCGTGGGTTCCTCGTCCATGGATTACTTTTCGAGGTAGCCCAGTTGTTCGAGGCGGTCTTCGACCACGTCGTCTTCGGCGCGGTCGGTGGACGTTCCGCCCGACCCGCCGTCGCCGCGTTCCAACTGCTTCGCAGTTTCTTCGAGGACGTACCGGGCGAGCGCCTCTCCATCTTCGAAGCCGTCGAGGTCGGTCGCTAGGTTGTCGTATCGGTCGCGGATTTCGGTCGGTAGTTGTAGCGTCATGTTATCGACTTTCCTTGGTGAACTGCGCGAACGGTCGTCGTCGTTTGGCGAGTCGTGCGAGAAAGACCAGCACAGCTAAGCCGTGCTTAACGGGGTTGTACGTCTGGCCTTCGAGGTCGGTGTAGCGGGCTTTGATGGCACGTTCGGTGATAGTCAGTCCTTCAGTCGTCGCAGAATCTATCATCTCACATTCGACGCCCATTCCGTCGGTCGTGATGGAGAGTCGCTCTACCGCTTCGGGAGAGAACGCACGGAACCCGCTCTGGGTGTCGGTGAGGTCTGCTCCCGTCACTTTGGACGTGGAGTAGTCGAGAATCACCTGCCCGATTCGCCGGTAGAACGGCGTCTCGTCGGTGTCGTCGGGGTCGAGATACCGACTACCGATGACGACGTCGGCCTCCTCGGCGACGACTGGCTCCGCGAGCGTCGGAATGTCCGCGGGCGCGTGTTGTCCGTCCGCGTCGATGAGTACGAGCGCCTCACACTCCTGTTCGACTGCGTAGTCGAACAGCGTCCGCACCGCAGCGCCTTTGCCGCGGTTTCGTTCGTGTTGGAGGACGGTGACGTCGGCTTGTTCGAGGATGTCGGCCGTTCGGTCAGTGCTGCCGTCGTCTACGACGACTACCTCCTCGGCGTACCGCTTGACCCCGAGGACGGTGCTTCCGATGCCGTTTTCCTCGTTGTACGCGGGGATGCCGACGACCACCCCGTCGAGGACCGCCTCAGTGGCGGTATCGGCCGACGTCCCACCCTCCGCAACCTGAAAGCTCATGATTCCGTCGGGTTATTGGTTCGTTGCTACCCACCTTTGTTCTCCCTCGCTTATACGCGAAGCAGGGCCTTCCGTCGAAGTATAGGCAACCTGTACGGCGATGATTGCGATTACGACAGAGTAGGTTAAATGTATAGAGGGGTACAGAACAACGAACTGCAACGCCGGAATACCGCGAACAGAGGGAACGTGATGCGGGGTTTTCTGCTCGGAGCAGTTCCGATTCGATTTCCAGGATGCGAGTGTCCGACTGGTGTCAGGAACGGATGAAACGGTCGAGTAACACACCATTAAAAGAGATTAATCTGGCATTGAAACGGAACCAGAAGGTATTTAAAATATTAGTGTCACCTTGAAACCGGCATGGCACGCGAGCACGACGATAGTGAACGAGTAGTCAACCGTCGGTCCGTCTTGGGCGCTACCGGTGGCGGAGTCGCCACTGCGTTCGGTTTCGGAACGCTCTCACAGGCGAGCGACGTCGCGTCAGCAGCAGAGTACGATACGATTACCGTCCCCGCAGGCGGGACGCGGCGCATCAGCGTCGGAAGCGGTGAGACGCTCGAAAACGTCCTCATCGACATGACCGCAGACGGCGCGTCTGCCCAGATTCACGCGACGGGGTCGGACTGGGTTATTCGAAACGTCGGGTTCAAGGGAGAACACCCCGGCGGGCACCGCCTGCTCACGCCGGGCGTCACCGACAGGGACGGCCAGGGTCTCATCGAGAACGTCTACCTGGGCGACGGCCAGACCCCACGCTCGGGGAACGGCGCTATCTGGGTCAACGGAAATCTCCCGCACAAGGGGACCATAACGTTTCGAAATGTACACTTAGCGCACTTCATCGACAACGGTCTGTACGGCACCCCGAGTAGCAAACAGATCGACGGCGTCGTGAACGTCGAAGACAGCTACTTCAACAGCAACAACATCGCCAACATCCGACTCGGTTCGGGTAGCGGTCGTCCTTGCTACGTTCGCAACACCGTCGTCAAGGGCGGGAGCGTTCGGCCGTGTGGCGTCGGTTGTTCGAACCCCGGCGCGACCATCAGCCGCGGCGTCTGGGCCTGGTGGGGCGAAGTCATCGTCGAGGACTCCGACATCGGGAGTTCACCCGCGAAGGTCGTCAACACCAGCAAGGGAGACCCGGAAGTCATCAGCCAGAACACCCGGTGGGGGAGCGACGCCAACACGGGCCGCGTCCCGAGTGGCGTTCCGATGACCGCGGAGGAGGCCGCAAGCGGCACGTCCTCCGGCTCCGGCGGCGGTTCCGGTAGTGACTCCGATGACTCCACGACCACCCCCGACGACCAGCAGTCCGGGACCGTCCTCGAACTGGTTTCGGCCTCGAACGCTTCGACGGTCAGCTACGAGTTCGTGGTCGATGGCAGCGTCCAAAAGCGCACGTCGGCCGGCGACGTCGCCGCGGAGAACAACGATAGTGTCAGTTCGAACGGCGACGGTTCAGTGACGGTGTCCGGCGTCGCGGGCAACGGCTATGGCGACTCGTATCTCGTGGACGGCGACATTACGGAACTGTCGCTCGACGAGGACGTGTGGACGGTGACGTACGGCGGGGAGGAAGTGACGCCGTCTGACTTCGCGCTGCCGAACAAACTCGTCATAGATGGAGGCAACGCGCCGAACGCGGTCAGCGAGTACACGTTCACCGTGAGCGGCGAAGTTCGAAAGAGCGACGCCCTCGGGTCTATCAACAGCTACGACGAGGCTTCGGACGGGACCATTTCCGGGCGAGTTGTCGGCGGCAAAGACGGCTATCGGTTCTCCGGAGAAATCACCGGCTTCGAACTGAGCGGTCCCGCCAGCGTCCAGGTCGAAGACAGTTCCTAACCGACTCTTCTCCCCTCGTTTGAGGGTTCCTACCGGCTGAGGACGCTCCGCATAACAATACGTCGGACGGCACAACTACGCGTTGAAGCAATGAGGTACTTACTGTTCACGAACACGCCGGCGCACGTCCACCTGTTTCGGAACGCCATCGAGGAACTACAAGCCCGTGGACACGAGGTGCTGGTGGTAGCCCGCGACTATGGGTGTACGCTCGACCTGTTGTCCTACTACGACATCCCCCACGAAGTGTACGGGAAACTGGCGACGAACAAGTACTCGCTCGTCCGCGAACTCCCCAAGCACTACTGGAGGATACTGAGTTTGGCACGGCAGTTCGAACCGGACAAGATACTCGGCATCGGCGCGTACGCGGCCCACGCTGGGGCGGTCACCGGGGTTCCGACGGTCCTCATTACCGACTCGGAGACGACGCACCTCGACCACGCCATCTCTCGCCCGTTCGTGGACGCGTATCTCACGCCCCACACGTTCGGCAAGGACCTCGGCGAGAACCATCACGTGTTCCGCGGATTCAAAGAGTGTGCGTACCTCCATCCTGACACCTACGACCCTGCAACGGACGTTCGCGAGAAACTCGGCGTCGAGGACGACGAACCGTACGTCCTCGTCCGGCTGAACGCCTTCGGGTCGCACCACGACGTCGGCCACGAGGGTATCAGTCCTCGGAAGGTGGGCCGACTGGTGGAAGAACTATCTGACCGCGCGACGGTCTTCGTCTCGAACGAAGCCGGGGAGATGGACTTAGCAGCGTTGCCTGCTCAGCCATTCGACTTGCACCCCGCGTTGCTCCACGACGCGCTCGCAGAGGCGGACCTGCTCGTGGCGGACACACAAACGATGGTCACAGAGGCCGCGTTGCTCGGGACTCCTGCCATCCGTTCGAACTCCTTCGTCGGTGACGGCGACATGGGCAACTTCGTGGACCTCGAACAACACGGCCTCATCTACAATCTCCGGGAGTTCGACGCGGTACTCCAGACCGCGAAGCAACTGCTGGACGACGAGAACACCGAGGAAGAGTGGGCACGTAAGCGCGAGCAGTACCTCGAAGACAAGGTGAACCTCACCGACCTCATCGTAGACGTGGCGACGGACCCCGCGAGTCTCGAAACGTTGCCGACGAAACTCACCTACGACCAGCGCGAGCAGGGTGCCTTCGCCTGACCAACGTGGGTCCGTTCGAACGGCGGTTCACGGAGAAAAATAACGTTCCTCTCGTCTTTTTCCTGCGTTCGCTCTGCCTGACCGAGCGACAGGTGGTCCTTGTACCAACGTCAGCGGCCCCAATAATCGAACAGACCGGATATAACAAAGTTACTAGTCGTCAATCTGTAAGGTGAGAGCCGATATGACGGAGCAACTCGCCCTCCACGGCCCAGTAGACCGAGTGTCAATTCTCACGAGTGTGGTGTCACAACATGTATAACGAACAGACTGTCGGCGTCGTCGTCCCGGCGTACAACGAAGCGGGGTTCGTCGGCGAAGTCATCGACACGATACCGGAGTACGTAGACCGCATCTACGCCATCGACGACTGCTCGACCGACGAGACGTGGCAGGAGATTCAGATGCACGCAGAGCAGGCGAACGAGACCGACCAAGAGTCACGCCAGAAGGTACTCGCCGACGGTGGTGTCGCCGACCGGGACGGCGGCGTCTCAGACCGAGTAATCCCGATTCGCCACGAGGAGAACCGCGGCGTTGGCGGGGCGATAAAGACCGGGTACAACCGAGCGTACGACGACGGTATCGACGTCACAGCCGTGATGGCTGGCGACGGGCAGATGGACCCCGAGAAGTTACCGCGCCTGCTCGACCCCATCGTCGCTGGCGAGGCAGACTACACGAAGGGGAACCGTCTGATGTGTCCGGGGTACCAAGAGGGGATGCCAAAGTTCCGACTGTTCGGGAACCGGGTCCTGACCCATCTCACCCAGATTTCGAGCGGCTACTGGAACTCAGGCGACCCACAGAACGGCTATACCGCCATCTCGTACGACGCGCTCGACGCGCTCGACATCGACGAACTGTACGACGACTACGGGTTCGCCAACGAGCTACTGGCGCGTCTCAACGTCCACGACATGCGGGTCACCGACGCCGCGATGCCAGCAGTGTACGGCGACGAGCAGAGTAGTATCGAGTATCACACGTTCATCCCGAAGGTGTCGAAGTTGCTGCTGAAGAACTACGTCTGGCGGCTCAAGACGAAGTACGTCGCACAGCGAGCGAAGTAAGTCCACAAAAATTTTTTCTTCCGTACCTCGCTACAGCACCGTCTCGTAGACGCCGCGAATCCGCTCGCCCATCCGTTCGAGGCTGATGTCTCGGACGGCTTCGCGGCCGTTCGAGTGCCGAGGTTCTTCTAACACGTCCACCAGTCCGTCCACGAGGTCGTCGTCGTCGTCGCTGACCGTCGCTGGCGAGACGCCGTCCATCCGCTCGCGCACGTCGCCCACGTCGGTGGAGACGACCGGCAGGTTACAGCTCATCGCTTCCTTCACGGAGTTTGGCGAGCCTTCGCGTCGGGAGGTCAGCAAGAGCGCGTCGGCGGCGTTCATGTAGGTCGGGACTTCGGCGTGGGCAACCCCGGAGACGACCTGTAGCTCAACGTCTGGCCCGACTTGCTCGTTGGCCCGCTCGACGATTTTCATCGCGCGAGGGTGGTCTTTCACCTCGTGGGTCGTCGGGTACGGGAACAGAACGTGTCGAGCGTCGGGGTCCCAGCCGACTTGTGCTCTGGCTTCCGCAGTCGGTCGGGGTGCGAACCGCTCCGTGTCGATTCCATGGGGAATGACGTAGCAGGGCTCGCCGAGTTCGCGGGCCATCTCGTCGGACATGACGATGACCGCGTCACAGTGGTGGGCACAGCGCTTGCTTAGCCAGCCGTACTCGCCCATCAAGTCCGACCCCCACAGCGAGAGGACGACCGGTAGACGAGCCTGTGCGAGCGCCATCGGCGCGGTCAGCCCGTAGTTCGCGTGGACGAGGTCGTACCCCGAGAACGACTCGCGGACCACCTTCGGGAAGTATCGGACGTAGTCCAGCGGTTTGCGGTCTACGTCGCCGTCCGTGAAGTGGTCGCCCGGCGGGGTCGAAGTCGTACACTCGACTCCCTGTCGAGTGAGGACTTTCGTCTGCTGTTGGTAGAAACGAGCGTCCCGGTTCGAGACGAGGTTGAGGACGCTCAGGTCAGTAATCCCTTTCGGGCGTTGGGTGACGCTCATCGCTTCCCTCCGTCGCCGCGTCGGTTTGTTCGTCCGTCGCCGCGTCGGTTTGCTCGTTCGTCGTCTCGCGTTCCCCCGTCGCTCCGCAACTTCTCGGGGTCGAACGGAAGCATCGGTCCGGTCTGCCCGCCCCCACGCGCCGAGATTCCCTCGACTCGCTCTGGCGTGGTCGGGGTCGCGGCCACGTCGAGCAGTACGTCGGTGAGGTTCACCTTGTCTTCGAGATACTCGTCGCGTTTCTCCGGCCAGTCGGCTTTCGCGTCCATCTCCAGCAACTCGGTCGCAATTTCTAGCACTGCGTCGAACGCTTCGAGGTTGTAGATGAGGCCGTGTCGTTCGAGGTCCACGAAGTTGCCCATGTCGCCGTCACCGACGAACGAATTGGAGCGAATTGCGGGCGTGCCGAGTAATGCGGCCTCCGTCACCATCGTCTGCGTGTCTGCCACGAGCAAGTCTGCTTCTGCGAGTGCGTCGTGGAGCAACGCGGGGTGCAAGTCGAACGGTCGCGCCGCCGTCTGCTCGATTGCCATGTCGCCCCCCTCGTCCGAGACGAAGACCGTCGCGTGTTCGGAGAGCGCCTCCACGAGTTCGACGCGACGCTCGGGCGTGAACCCCGCTTGTCCGACGTCGTGATGCGAGCCGAAGGCGTTGAGTCGGACGATAGCGTACGATTCGTCCTCATCGACACCCAACTTGTCGCGGATGTCGGTCGATGGCTCGTACGTCTCGGGGTGGAGATACGCCAACTCCTTGAACCCGCGGAACTCGTAGTGGTTCTCGCCGAGGTCCTTGCCGAACGTGTGGGGCGTGAGGAACACGTCCGTCGAGAGCGACGAGAGCGCGTGGTCGAGGTGTGTCCCTTCCGAGTCGTCTACGAGGACGACAGTCGCCCCCGTTACCGCTCCCGCGAGTGCGGCGTAGGACCCGCGGCCGAAGACGCAGTCAGGGTCGAACCGCCGTGCGAGTCTGGCGAGTTTGTAGTAGTGTTTCGGCAACTCCTGCACGAGTGAGAACTTCACGGTGCCACACTCGCCGTACAGTTCGTACGGTAGGTCGTGGTACTCCAGCAGTGCTTTCGTACAGCCGTAATCTCGGGCGAGGACCAGTACGTCGTGGCCACGCTCCCCGAGTCGTTTCACTGCGTGACGGTACTGGTGGGCTTGTGCGGGAGTGTTCGTGAAAAACAGATATTTCATGTGTCTTCTCCATCGACGCTCGTCGGCGCACCTATCGGTACGTCTCCGACTGTCATGAGGGAGAAATCGTCTGGATTCCGTATTGTTATGCGGCCCCTGAAACGTTCAGCGTGTTTCGAAGACGACGGCAATTCGAGAACCGAACTTATCGTCTGCCGTCGCGTGACCCATCCCGTCCCCGACTCTGCCCCATCCAACGGGTTTCAACGGCCACCAAGTTTATATTTATACGATAACTATCATGCAGTGTAACCCATGCACGACCTGACTGGTTTCCAGCGTGACCTGCTATACGTCATCGCCGGAGAGGACGAGCCGCACGGCCTCGCAATCAAAGAGGAGTTGGAGAACTACTACGAGAAGGAGATCCACCACGGCCGACTCTATCCGAACCTCGACACCTTGGTCGAGAAAGGACTTGTAGAGAAGGGCCAGCGTGACCGCCGAACCAACTACTACGTGCTGACCGACCGCGGCGACCGCGAAATCGAGGCTCGACGCGAGTGGGAGGGAGACCACCTCGAAGAGGCGGCCTCTGTCTCCGCGTAGTCTTTTCCGAAAACTCCGTTTTCCGTCGTCACCGAAACTAACGTCGTCTCCCGTTATCGGACGAGGATGGTACCGTCTGCGCGGACGGTCAGGTCGTAGCCGTGATACCGAAACGAGAAGAACCAGTCGTCTGCCGAGTCGGCCGTGTTCTCGAAGAGGACGTTCTCTGCCGCCGGGTAGAGCGCACCCGAGAGCGGATTCAGCTCGGACTCCTCGACGCCTTCCTCCGCCGCGACTGCTCCGACGACTGCGTTCCCGAGCGTCTCCTCGTTCGACGCCTCGTACCGAACTTCCGGCGTCGGTGGCGACTCCGTCCTCGTCGGGGATTCGACGGTCTCGGTGACGTTTGACATGACGATTCGCTGTTGGGTATAGAGTAGCAAGACGAACCGCGTTAAACTGGCCAGCATTTAAGTCGGGGAGCGCAGAAATTTCCGTCAGTCCGACTCGGAAAGAATCAGGTCCAACTCCTCGCCGTGTTCGAACTCTGGGTCGCCCTCGACCACGCGCAACAACGTTACGTCCTCACCGGCGTCCACGACGCGTGCCCGAATCCGAGACTCGGGCGCTGAGACCGCGTTCTCGATAGTCTCCAGCCGACTGCGTAGCTCCGCTTGGAATTCACCGTCGAACTGTTCGGTGGCTGTCTCTTCCCTCGAATCGTCGCGCTCGGTGGTGCTCGCATCTGCTCTCGCGCCGTCGTTCGTCACCGCTTCGTCGTCAGTTCCGTCCCGAGTGTTCACGTCGGGCATCGACGGTGAACGGAACTGCGATTCGAGTTCGTCCAGCAGCAATCCCTCGGTCGAGAGATCGAGCGACGACGAGTCGTCGCGCTCGACGGGCGGCACGTCGTCCCAGCCTTCGACTTCGCCGGTTCCAGTTCGGACGCCGTTCTGTCGCCAGTCCTGTCGTCGGATGGCGTCTGCGGCCGCTTCGTCCAACCAAGGTGGCGCGAGCCAGCGACCGTCGTCGTAGAGGACGTTCTCGTCGTCGGTGGCTCCCAACCAGACGAACCCGTCGTCGTACCGGCCGCGATACTGGTTCAGTTGCCGCCGCGTGCCGTGCCCGACGACGATTTGAATCGGGTCCAACGCGGAGACGACTGAATCGACAGTATCGAGCGTCGGGTGGTTGACGAGTTCGAAGTCGTAGACCGTGCAGGAGGCGGATTCGACGGGGTTCGTCGCCCCACCAGTGAGTTGGACGAGTGTCGCGGCCGCGTCGTCTTCGATTGCGGAGAAGAGCGTCCGGGAACTTCCTTCGACCGGGATTTCGGGACCTGAAATCGTAATTCTGCCGCGTGCGAGGAGCTCCGAGACACCGTCGAACACGGGGACCGTTTCGACGTTCGGTACGTCGTAGTCGAGGTCTTCGTACAGTTTGGCTGCCTGCCCGACGAGCGTAATCGGAACCGAGCAGTCGAGTTGGTCGCTGAGGTGGCCGAGTCGGTACGCCATCGAGACGCCGGTCAGACCGCTTGCTGTCAGGAGGACGGTCGAACCCTCTTCGGCGCGTCGAAGTGCAGTAGAAGTCGCGTCGGTGAGCGTCCGTTCGACCCCGTTTCGGGTCGTCCCGTTCGTGATGAGTGCGTCCACGTCGGCCGGAAACGTCGTCGCGAGACCAGGGTACCCACCAGCGGTGCGGGTCGTGAAGTCGCCGGTCACGAAGACGTGATTGTACTCCTCGTCGTCGCGGAACCGAAAGACGAATCCAGCTCCACCGGGGACGTGTCCTGCTGGAACCGCACGAACGTCTACTTCAGCGAGCAGAGAGGTCCACTCCGTCACGGGGGTCAACGCGTCGAGAACGTCGTCCGAATCGCCGATGTCGTAGTTCTTCTCGCCCTCGGTCAGCACGTGTTCGAGGACGTTCGCCGTCGGTTGGGAGGCGTAAACGGGCGCGCCGTGTCGGAGCGTTTTTGACAGCGACACGTAGTGGTCGAGGTGTGCGTGAGTCAGCAGTACTGCGGTGAGATACTCGTCGTCGCCGAGCAACGAGTCGAGGTCTACCCCTTGTCCAGAATCGACCAGTACGCAGGCTGTCTGTCCGTCGAGCGCCCCTTCGAAGCGGAGGAGGTAGGACTCTCCACCGCTCCGGGGATTCGCCACTTGATAACTAAACCTCATCGCCTCGGTCGCCACTCCCTTCGATGCGCCGGGTGAATCATGCCCAAACCCACAGACGTTAGGGATAAATTATTTCCGGCGGATATAGTGGAAGTTTGTCGTTTATTGGGTTCGAGCTATTCCCGGTCGTATGATGCGATACGGCCCCACGAACTCTTCTTGCCCCACAGTCCCGACCGCATACATTCTAGCTCTACTATCTGTGAGTTATCTACAAAGAGATTTACCTCCGGGCCGAAGTTCTTGATGTACCACTCGAACACCTCCGGGTCGGCGGCTTCGAAGACGCAGTTCTCGATGCCGACTTCGTTGGCGATTTCGAACGCCACGTCGGTGCGCCACTCGCGAACTCGCTCGGTGATGCCCTCCGATTCGACCATTATCTTGTACGCACCCGCGTCGAGGTGGCGTTCTGCCTCCCGGATGGCGCTCGCGGGGTCGATGGCAGCCTCGCTTTCGAGTTCTTCGACCGATGACGCCCCACCAGCACCGAACTGTACGTTGATTTCGGGTTTGGCCTTCAGGCCCTTCTCCTGCACTAACTCCGTCAGTGCCACCAAATCGTCGGTGTCGATGGCGAGGAACCCGGACGATATCTCCACGACGTCGAAACCGAGGTTCCCGGCTTCCTCTACGTACTGCTCTACCTTGTCGTAGTCCTGCACGAGGACGTGTTCGACGAATCCACCGGTCGAGACCTGTACGTCGTAGTCGTGACAGACCGAGATGAGTTCCTCGACCACGTCCTCGGGCATCAGTGCGAACGACCCGCCCGAGAACTTGTAGATATCGACGTACTCGCCCATCGTGTCGAGGATGTCCTGTAACTCCCGGGGCCCCATCGGGTCGTAATAGGGACCTCGTATCTCGGTGATACCCTTCTCTCGTGGCTTCGATTCGCGTTCGTTGACGTGTAGAAAGTCGAATGCTCTGTCCATCGGAACCCCCGGCCGGGGTACGACGAACTGGTACAAAGGCGTTTGGCGAACAGGGGCGTTTGGCGAGCGAAGCGACGGCGGATTACGAGTCACCCGAACGTCGAGCGAGCAGATAGTACGTCGCCACATACGTGCCGATTCCGGCGACCACTCCGGCAGGAATACCGACGAAGAGCGACGGCCAGATGCGAGTGCTGAGTATCTCGGTCACGAGTGCTCCGACGAGTAGAAACGAACAGACGGCCGCGAGTGCTGACACGGCCGCGTTGCGAACGTTCATCGGCGGAACGTCGAAGTCGCGCCTGCTAAATCTGTCGGCACTGCTGGCGACGAGCGCCGAATTTAGAACAGTCTGACGAACTCCGACTGCTGCTGGTACGTCTCGTACAGTGTTCCGGTCCACGACACCACGTCCCGGTCGTCGGACTGGACGAACACGCGTTGGATGGCGTCCTCGCCGTACGACGCGAGGGTGACGCGCTCCTCGCTGAGGAACAGTTCGAACGGAATCTCGTCGTGTAGCCGGACGTTGAACCGCCCCGTCTTGGCGGCTTGACGGGACTTGCTCCCGTAGTTCTCGAACAGAATCTCGACTGCTTGCCCGTCGAAGATAGCGTCTACGTCGGTCCCATCGAGTGCCTCCCGACACAAGGCGTCGATGTAGAACGGCGAGACGACGTTCGAGAACATCCGCAGGGAATCGGCCTCCGTAATCAGGTCCACGATCTGTTTCGTCCCGCTGTGGACTGCCGACGAGTCGGCCTGAAACACCTCGGCGTCCGCGAACGACTCGACCGGAACGTCCACGTCAGCGTCGAGGGCGTCCAAGAACGGTGCGAGGTGGTCGGCAGCCCTGAGCTTCGTTCGAACCGCTTGGAGCGACTCGGCGACGTGGTGGCCCGTTTCAGTGAGTGCCACTCGGTCGTCTTCTTCACGAAGTAGCCCCTGTTCGACGAACGAGTTCGTCGCTCGCTGGACGGTAGACCGAGAGACGGGCAACTGCTCCGGAAGTTCTCCTTTCTCCATTGGACCGTCGCGTAGTCTGGTGAACAAACTCGTCCGTTTCGTTATCTCGACCAGCGCGTCCTCGTCTCCTCGTTCGCTACTCTCGGTCACTCTTACCTGTAATCGAGCGTTCGACGGTTGTAGGAATTTTGGCCATACGACTATAGGTTTAAGATTTTCCATCTTGAGGGCTACTAAAAATGTGTTCGAATCCGTTCAGGCCACAGATTACCCCATTTTACCGAACGACGTGCGTCTCGTGGTGACAGTCACGCTTCTTCGATTTCGGGGCGGATGTCCGCCCGGTTTATCTCTATCCCGTGTCTCTCCTGTGCGTGTTCTTGGACGAGGTGGACTATCTCCTCGTCGCTGTCCGCACGTACCATGAAGGTACATCCCTGTTGGAAGCACTCGAACTGTCTTGGCATGGTATTCTTACTCGGGAAAACGAAAGAAAGGATATTAAGCTCTCGGGCTATTTTGTCTGAAGCCTGTCGGAAATAGACTCCAATATGGAGGCGTCGTTAGTTTTTCTCACCCGTCTCGATTGGCGCACGCACGAGGTTGCCCCACTCGGTCCACGACCCGTCGTAGTTACGCACGTCGCCGAATCCGAGCAGTTCGTGGAGCGCGAACCACTCGATGGAGGAACGTTCGCCGACCCGGCAGTACGCGATAATCGACTCTTCGCCGTCTACGTCGTGACTCGCGTACAACTCCCGCAGTTCGGCGGCGGACTTGAACGTGCCGTCGTCGTTCAGCACCTGCTTGACCGGGACGTTGCTCGCGCCGGGAATGTGGCCGCCGCGCTGGGCGGTCTCTTGCAGGCCCTCGGGCGCGATTATCTCGCCGCGGAACTCCTCGGGTGAGCGCACGTCCACGAGCGGCAGTCCGCTCTCGATGGCTTTGTCCACGTCGTCCTTGTACGCCCGGATGTTCTCGAAGGGTCCTCTCGCGTGGTACTCGACCCCCGGAAAGTCCGGTACTTCGTCGGTCAACTCGTAGTCGTTGTTCACCCAGTAGTCCTTCCCGCCGTTCAGCACGCGGGCGTCCTCGTGACCGTAGTACTTGAACTCCCAGTAGGCGAACAGCGCGAACCAGTTGGGAATCCACCCATCGCCGTAGAAGACCACCGTCGAGTCAGCCGAAATTCCGGCGTCTCCGACGACCTGTTCGAAGTCGTCTTTCTTCAGGATGTCACGCTCCTGCGGGTCCGAGAGGTCTTCGTCCCACTGCATCCCGATAGCGCCCGGAACGTGACCCTCGTCGTATCGTGACGGGAAGTCGTCGTCTGGTGATTCGGGGCTGTTGACTTCGACGAGTCGATACTCAGGGTCGTCGCTCCGGAAGTCGTCTAAGTGTTCCTCTACCCAGTCTGCCGAGACTAGTACGTCGTTTGCGTAGTTCTCGCTCTCGCTCATGGTTTCTCCACCTCGGAGTGGGTCACGACGGCCTAGGATAAATTAGGTTCTGCCGAGCGGGCAGAACGCTACGGACGAATCACAATTGGAACCGTAACGAAGCGAGTCCGCGAAACCGTTTTACCCTCGAATTACCAACACCTCGTCCAATGGGTAAGAATATCGCTTACCTTGGAGTCAGCAGTCCTTTGGCGTACGACTACGGTCGAGAGACGGACACGAAACCTCCTAATCCGGTCCTCGAAGCACCGCTGGGGCTATTCTTGCTGTACGACGAACTGTGGTTCCTCCACCCGTGCCTCTGCCCCGAGAACATGCAGGAGTTAGAGTACGTGCGGTTCCTCTCGGACCGGCATGACATCACGGACTACTACGAGTCTGTCGAGCAACTAGACGAGGATGAAATCCTCGGAGAAGAACCCCCGAGCGTTTCTCGTCGTCCGTGGAAACAGTACGGCGAGTTGGTGAAGCACGTCGCTCCGTTTGCGAAATACGACAATCACGGGCGGCTATTCGACTCACACTTCTATCCGGACGCTTCGTACGGGAACTTCTTGATCGACCAGTTCATCGCATCTGAACTAAACACGGACGTAGATTATATCGCAAATAGCGCGGTCATGCAGATACTCGACCCGAATCCGGACGTTCAGAGCGGACACCCCAAGCGACTATCCACCGCGGAAGAACTAGTCTCGCGGCGTATCGCGACCGACCTTCCGAATCTCCAGTCACCGAGGGGACCATATTTCGAAGCGGTGGACGACTTCCGTAACATCGACTCCATCGGGAGGTTCCGTGAGAAGTTGGATAGTTCACCGGAGGAACTAGACGCCGATAGCCTCGACAATGAGTTTCGAGAAGTGCGTAACCGCGTGTTTGCGGCCGAGACGGACCGCTCGAACGTTTACAAATCGGTCGTCTCGTTGATGCTGATTTACGCTCCGGGGGTCGGAAAGGCCGCCAACACGACCAGCAAGCTGAACGACATCGTCACGTACGACGCTCGGTCGAGAAAACACGGCTGGACGAACTTTCTAGCGAACGTCTCGTTGAACGCCACCGGCGAACAGCGAGATGCCCCGAACTAAGGGCCATCCGCTCAATCCAACAACTGCAACAACTCGCTCGCGTCCCGCGATTCTAACTGCAACACGGTCTCGACTATCTCTTCGCGTCGCTGTTCGTCGTAGCGTTCGCTCGCTGTCTCGTGGAACTTCGCCTCGATTTGCTCCCACGTCATCGGGTTGTTCGGGTGGCCCGCGAAGTCGTCTTTCTCGATTTCGTAGGCCGTGCCGTCGTCCATCGTCACCGTGATTCTCGCGGGCATCTCGCCGTTCTCGAATCGCTCGGTAAATTGCTCGTCTTCTTCTACTTCAACCGTCCGCAGGAGTCTCTGTACGTCCTCGCGTTCGATTCGCTCCGGTTCGTACTGGTCGTTGCCCATCTCGCGGTCGATGAGCGAGACGGCCAGCATGTAGGGCAGCGAGTGGTCCGCTTGGGCTTTCGTCTCTACTTCGTACCTGCTCCCCTCGCCGCCGCCGATGATGAGTTTCGCGCCAGCGAACGTGTCGAGGTGGATTTCGGAGACGTTCGCTGGGGAGATGTCCTCCTGCTCTGCCAGTTCGATGATTCCTTCGACCGCCGACTGAGCGTACGTCTCGGCGACGTACTTCTTCGCCATTACGTCGTGGACGCGCTCACCGGGCGTGAACTCCGCGTCGAATTCTCCCGAGACAATTTGCTTCCACCCTTTCTGGCCTTCGAAGAGGTTCTTCGGGCCGTCCATGCCGTTCTTCGCCAAGAACGTCGAGTACACCGCGTTCCGGGCGGCGTTCGCCGAGGCGATGCCCTTCCACTCCGAGATGCCCTCGGTGCGCGTCACCCTGAGTGCGTTGTGGGCCGTGCCCGCGATACCGACCGCAGAGCGAAACGCCTCTCTGTCCAGGGTTAGAGCCTTCGCGGCCCCAGAAGCAGCGGAAATGACGGTGTGGGTGACGTGGTCCCAGCCACGGTCCCTGACCGGTGCGGCCCACGCGAGGGCCCCCTGCACTTCGTAGGCGACTGCGATGGCAGTGAGCAACTCTTCGCCGGATGCGTCCGCGTACTCCCCACAGGCTAGCACTCCCGCGACGTTGTCGCTCGGATGTGGCGTCTCGCCCGGCGCGAGATACGAGTCCATGTAGTCGAGGTAGCGCACGAGTGCGGTGTTGTACATCGTCGCGTCCGGTGGCGACGCCTCGCCACCGCCCCAGAGCGAGCAACCCACGCCACCGAACTCGCCGACGGTGTCGCCGACGACGCCGACTGGTGCTTCGTCCATCGCCGCGATTCCGATGCCGAGCGAGTCGAGGACGCGCTTTTTCAGTTCCTCGACCGTCTCGTCACTCAAGTCGTCGAAGTCGAGGCCGAGTGCGAAGTCGGCGATTGCTGCGGTCGTTGTCATGCCAGCGACTGCGACGAACGCGGGCAAAAAGGGGGAACTGCGTTCAAGCGAAAAGGGAGACGGCAGTGAGAGAAACGACCGACAGAGAAACGGTAAGCCGGAATTATTTCTCGTCACTCGTCGCTCCTCACTCGCCGACAGAACGCCTCGTTCCCGTGTTCGTCCTGCCACGCGAAGGTGAAGAACCCTACTCGTCCCAGTAGATGCTGGCGGGCGATTCGTCGTCCGGGTCGGCGTCCATCGCGGCCAGTGCGGCGACCTTCTCGCGGTTTATCTCCTCGACCAACCCCATCGCTTCGTCGGCCCACGCGTAGAGGCCAATCTTCAGTCGTTCTTGGACTTCTTCGACGGGGACCGGCGAGTAGACGTGGACGTACCCACCCTCGCGGAGCAGTCGCTGGCGCTTCTCCAAGATGCCGATGTCGGTGAGGTGGTTCAACTGTCGGCCGACCGTCGAGCGGTCGATGTCCAACTCGTCGGCGAGGTCGGCGGCGGTCGCCTCTTGGCGTTCCATCAGACAGATGCAGACGCTCAGCCCAGTCTTCGAGATGCCGAACACGTCTCGCAGCACCAGCGCGAGGGCCGGTTCCTTCACCGGCGTCGCCTCGACGGCCGCCATCTGTTCGTCGCAACACGTCGAGGACGGGTCACCGAACGCGACGTTACCGCACGCGCTGCACTCGAACACCCCACGCTCTATGCCATCAGTACCCATACCCCGGGTTCGGCGTGGTCTCTCAAGAGCGTTTGGTGCGCGCGACGTGAGGAAGTTTCAGACCGGTAACCGCGAACCGGCAACCGCGAAAAAGCGACGAAGCGAATTTCAGCGGCGGCGTCGGAGCAGGAGCGCGCCACCGACCAACGCGATGGCGACTGCGACTAGTCCGACGAGCGGACCGAATCCGAGCGCGGGCGCGCTGGAAGCGTCGCCAGCAGTCGTGTCAGCATCTTCGACTGCCGCGTCACCCTCGGCGGCGGCCGCCGTCTCCGCCGCGGTCGTCTCCTCTTCCATCGTCGTCTCTTCTGCCGTGGTCGTGTCTGCTTCTGCTGTCGTCTCCTCAGCCACGGTCGTTTCTTCGGCCATCGTGGTCTCGTTCTCGGCTTCTGCGGTCTCTTCTGCCGTGGTCTCACCTGCCGTCTCGTTACCGGCCGTCTCACCATCGGCTTGTGCTCCGGTCACGTTACCAGTGGCGTTCGCCCGCGGGTCGTCCACGGAGACGGTGAAGTTCGCACCCGCTGGCACGTCCGAGAAGTCGAAGGTCGCTTCCCACGTTCCGTCTTCGGTCACCGTCGCCGTGGACCGTTTGAGGAACGGATTCGCGCCGGTACTCTCGACTTGGACATCCAGTTCGGTACCGGCCGCGACCGAAGCAGTTCCCGAAACGGTCGCCTGCTCGGACGGCGAGACGTTCACCTCGTCGAAGGTGACGTTCCGCGGGACGACCGAGAAGTTGGCGACCAGCGACGTTCCGTTGCCGGGTTCGACGTACGGGTTTGCCGACGAGACGGTGAAGTTCGCGCTGTACGTCGCGTTCTCTTCGAGCGCGTTGGAGTCGATGACGACGAAGAACTGGTTGTTCGAGTTGTCTATCAACAGATTAGCGTTGTCGAGTGGCACTTCCACGGACGGCTGATTTATCTCGCCTACCCGAGTCAATGTCATCGACAGCCCAGTCTGGTCGTTGTTGAGGTCCGAGACGTTCTGGACGTAGCCGGACAAGCCCGACGCCTGCACCTGCACGATTGCCCAGTCTTGGAACGCGACGTTGTCGGTCTGCGAGGCAACCTCCGACAGCGTCTGGACGTTCCGAACGCTCTCACGGTCCGGGGCGGTCCAGACCTGTATCCCTTCGGTCGAACGCTCGTTCAGTACGAGCGTCCCGACACCGGTTTGCGTACTACCGACGAACGTCCGAATCGGGTACGTCGCGGCGTCGAGTCGGCCCGGAACCGGGTCCGTCTGGAGCGAGTAGTTCTGTACCTGGTCCTCCCCGACTGCCGAGATGCCCGACTGATTGGCTAGTCCTGCCCTGTACGTGTTGATTCGAACCGTGGCGACGCCGTCGTCGTTCTGGTCCACGACGGTGAACCTCGCGAGATAGCCGACGTCGCGCGAACCGAGCGAGACGGTCGCCCGGTCGGTCTCGTTGAACGTGACGTTGAACGTGGCGACGTCACCTCGTTCGTCGGTCACCGTCGCGTTGCCGAGCGCGGCCGACCCTTCGACGGCGGGCGTCACCTGAATCGAGGCCGTGTCGGTGACCACATTGTCGAGCGTCCGAATCATGAAGTCGTAGGTGCCGGCTTCGACGCCGGTGAAGTTGGCGTCGAACGTCGCGTCCGAACTCACGTTTCGCGTGACGACGGCTTGGTCGTCACGGACTTCCACCGCCGGGAAGATAGACGCGACCTCCTCGGTGTTCAGCTGGTCGGAAGAGATTTCGAACCGGTACCCCGCCCTGTTCGATTCGAGTCGCAGGTCGGTGCGGGCATCTGGGACGTCGTCGTTCCGGACGACAGTGTCGGCGAACGTCGCGTTGAGTTCCTGTACGGCGACTTCCCAACTCGCCTCCTCGACTGACCCCGCTCCGGCCGCGGTGCCGTTGTCCAAGACGACCGGTTCGTTGTTCTCGTTCACGACGACGAACTCGCCGTCGAGTCTGCTCGTGCTGACGACGGCCGACCCGGTGCCGTCGAGCAACACTTCGGTGACGAGTTGCCCGGCTTCCCCGTTCTCGACTCGCCGAACCGACCAGACGGAGCCCGCGTCCGACTGGTTGGCCGAGAGTCGAAGGAACTGTCCCTGCCAGAACACGCTCCCTGAGTCGATGCCAGCGTCTGCGAGGCTGTCTGTCTGTTGTAACTCTGCGTGCTGTTCCTGCGTCGTCTCGGTCGCGCTCGCGGCTGCTAGTCCGCCGGTAAGCGCTCCGAAGACGACGAGTGCCGTCAGTAGTACACTCGTTCGTGTCTGTGTCATGAGTCCCCCATCCCGCATTTCTCAGTCTCGTCCGCCCGAACTGCCCCCCGGCAGGACGCGCGGAAGCTACTGCACTGATTCGGTGAAATTGGGTAAGTATCTTTTGACGGTAGGCCCGGTTTAACTGGAGACCGGGCGAAGGATCCGACTCGCGTTCTCCGGTGTATTACCGTCGAGCCATCTTCGTCGCGTGGGTCGCGCTGGCGTTTCGGACGGTCAGTTCGCCACCTTCGTGAACTCGGTGACACCCTCGTCGTCTCCGGCGATGATGAGGTCGTCGTCGCGCTGGAGACGGAACTCGGGTCCGAGGTCGGTGATGACCTCGCCGTCGCGTTCGACGGCGACGACCGTACAGCCAGTCTTCGAGCGAATGTCCGCTTCGGCGAGCGTCTGCCCGGAGAACCGGGGTGCGGACGTGCGGACGAGTTCGACCTGCTTGTCCATCGAGATGACCTCCTCGTCTTCGAGAATCGTCGAGGCGAGCATCCGCCCGCTGACCGTCGAGAGCGCCAGCACGTAGTCTGCACCCGCTCGGTATATCTTCTGGACGCTCTCGGTCTCTTCGGCGCGAGCGAGAATCTCGACGTTCGGGTTGAGGTCCCGCGCAACGAGCGTCCCGAAACTCGTCACCGTGTCGTCGGCCAGCGTGAAGAGGACGCTTCGCGCAGTCTCGATGCCTGCCTCTTCGAGCGTTTCGGGGTCCGTCGTGTCGCCGACGACATCGACGCCGGGTTTGTCGGCGATGTCCACGACGGTGTACGGGACGCTAGCCGCTGCGAGTTCGTCGGTGACAGTCGAACCGACTTCGCCGTGGCCGACGACGACAACGCGACCGCCGCGAGGACTGCGAACCGGCGAGCGCGTCAGTTCCTTCAGTCGTTCGAGTTGGCTCTCCCGACCCGCGACGAGCAACACTGTTCCGGCGTCGAGGGTCGTTCCGGGCGTCAGCGGTGTCTCGAACTCGCCGCGGAACCACGCGCCGAGGACGTTCGCGCCCGCTCGCTCGCGGATGCCACTCTCGGCGAGGGTACTGCCAACGAGGTGACTGCCGCGCTGGACGGGCAGTTCCGCGACCTCGAAGTCCTCGCCGATTTCGACGGCTTCGCCGAGTTCCGCGGAGACGGCCGTCTTGACCTTCCCCGCGAGGCTCTCGCCGACCAACTTGCGGGGCGACAGCACGCGGTCCACGCCGGCGAGTTCGTGGTACGTCGCGAGTTCCGGTTCCTCCACGACGCTGACGACCGGCACTTCGCTGGCGGCTTCTCTGGCCGTGAGAACGACGCTCACGTCCACCTCGTCCGAGGCGTCGGCGACGACCGCCGCGGCGGCCTCGACGTTGACGTTCGCCAGCGAATCGACCGACTCGGGGTCACCGTGGACGACCGAGTAGTCCGACTCGTAGAGTTCCATCGCCTGCTCGCGGTCGGGTTCCACGATGACGTACTCCATCTCCCACGAGGACAACTCCGAGATGAGCGTCTCGGTTCGCGGCGAGTACGTGCAGATGACGACGTGGTTTTCCATGTCCACTGTCGTTGGTAGGGTCGTCGAGACCGCCTGTTCGAACAGCGGCACGACGAAGACGGGCAGCGCCATAAAGATGAGGACGACGCCAGTCGCGTCCATCAGGATGACGAAGAAGTTCATCTCCGGGGTCTCCCACGGGGCGTCCGACCCGTAGCCGGTCGTCGTGAACGTCTCCACGACGACCTGTAACGACTGATAGAACGGCTGTGGACGGCCCTCGTAGACGGTCATCCCGTAGTCGTACGCCAGTGCGTAGACGACGACGAGGAGCGTGAGCGAACTCAGGTACGCGAGGGTTCGGCGCTGCCACTGGTCCATCGTCTGGGAGTTTTACCGAGGGGCCTAAATCTGTTCGGTCGGCATCCACAGCTTTATTACCTGGTTGTATTACCTAGTTATACATGACGCAACTCGAAGCGGCTAGAACCGGAACCGTCACCGAGGCGATGGAACGAGTCGCCGAACGGGAACGGGTGAGTGTGGAGTTCGTCAGAGAACAGGTCGCAGATGGGCAAGCAGTCATCCCAGCCAATCGAAACCACGAGTCGCTCGACCCGATGGTAATCGGCCGAGAGTTCGCTACGAAGGTCAACGCCAACATCGGCAACAGCGAGACGGAGAGTGGCGTCGAAGAGGAACTGGAGAAACTCCACACCGCAGTCCACTACGGCGCGGACACGGTGATGGACTTGAGTACCGGCGGGGACTTGGACCGAATCCGAGAAGCGAACGTCGAACGGTCGCCGGTTCCGGTCGGCACCGTTCCGATTTACGAAGCGGTCAAGCGAGCAGAGAGCGTCGAGGACATCACGGCCGAACTTCTGCTGGACGTGATTCGAAAACAGGCAGAGCAAGGCGTCGATTATCAGACCGTCCACGCGGGCGTTCTGTTCGAACACCTCCCACTCACGGACGGTCGGAAGACCGGCATCGTCTCGCGGGGCGGGTCCATCCTCGCCGAGTGGATGGAGAAGAACGGCGCGCAGAACCCGCTCTACACGCACTTCGAGGACATCTGCGAGATATTCGCGGAACACGACGTTACATTCAGTCTCGGCGACGGACTCCGGCCGGGGTGTCTCGCCGATGCGAGCGACGACGCGCAGTTCGCGGAATTGGAGACGTTGGGCGAATTGACCCGTGTCGCCCGCGAAAACGGCGTACAGGTGATGGTCGAAGGGCCGGGCCACGTCCCGATGGACGAAATCGCGTCGAACGTCGAGCGCCAGCAGGAGGTCTGTGACGGCGCGCCGTTCTACGTCCTCGGGCCACTCGTGACCGACATCGCGCCGGGCTACGACCACATCACGAGCGCAATCGGCGCGACAGAAGCGGCACGCTCGGGTGCCGCGATGCTCTGTTACGTGACTCCGAAAGAGCATTTGGGGTTACCGGACTCCGAAGACGTGCGCGACGGACTCGCCGCGTACCGAATCGCCGCGCACGCCGCCGACGTTGCGAACGGTCGTGAGGGTGCCCGAGACTGGGACGACGCGCTCTCGGAGGCCCGCTACAATTTCGACTGGGAGCGACAGTTCGAACTAGCCTTGGACCCCGAACGCGCCCAGTCGTACCACGACCAGACGCTCCCCGGCGACAACTACAAGGAGGCCCGCTTCTGCTCGATGTGCGGCGCTGAGTTCTGCTCGATGCGAATCGACCAAGATGCACGTGAGGCCGGAGAGATGGAGTCGCTGGACGACCAGACGAACCTCGAAAGTTCAGGGGCGGCCGAAGCGAACCGGCCACCGGTCGGCACGCACGAGTCGAGCGTCGAGACCAATACTACTCAAACTCCCGAACCGAGTACGGACGACGACTGAACGGGTCGGTTACTCGCTCCGCTGCTCCACGCGTTCGAGGACGATACCCTCCTCGAATCGCCCACGCTCGTCTGCTTTCTCCTCGCGGAGCGCGGCGAGCGTCTCGTCCTCGATTTTCTCTGCGTCTCTAATCGTGTCGATGACTTCCAACACGTCGGCTAACTCCTTCGGGTCGCCGCTCTCGCGAAACTCCTCGGCTTCCTCACAGAGTTTTTCGCGGAGACGGCGACGGTACTCTTCGCCTTCGGCGACGTGCGTGACTGGTCTCTCGTCGTTCTCGCGGATGACTTCGGGGATCCGGTCCCGGACGAGTTTGTCGTATTCGGTCACAGTGCTGTGGTTGCACGACGACTGGAAAATGTTTGTTACTGGCTTCGTTCGGGGAAGTCTGGATGGTCCCGAGTTCGCAACCCCAATGAAGACGCTTCAACGGTAGAGAACCATCTCTCGCGATTCGTCAGGTAACCGGTCGAAACGACACCCCGAAAACGCCCTCTCAGGCCGCGCCTGCTTCTTCGGCCTGTCCGGCCGTTTGGAGACACTCCTGAACCGACTCGCTCAGGACGTACAACTGCTTGCGTGCGTCGGGGATGTAGACCCGTTCCTCGACGGTGTCCTGCTCTTTCAGTCGCTTGAGCGAACTCCGGACGGTGCGGGCGGAGAGTCGCGTGCGGTCGCTAATCTCCTGTTGAGTCAGCGGTTCGTCGCTGTATTCGAGCACCTTCACGACTAACTTCGCACTCGGCGGGGCGTTGGCGTCGAGACAATCAGACATCTATCCGATGGTAACGCACGCGAGGGAAATATACGTTCGCTAACCTCGGTGAAAGGAGGTTACCTACTGGTAACCGCCGATTAGCTGAAAGTAGGCGCTAATCCCCCTTCCTCAAGGACCGAGGCGCGAAGCGCCGAGGGAGTAGGGAGGGGATACAGCGCCGCCCAATTCTCAAACGCGTTCGACGCTCGGCCCACAGACCCCTGTAGTCGCAGCGTTTATTGTGCATAGAGTATATACTATGCATACGATGAAGCGGACCACAATCACACTCCGAGAGGACCAACACGAGTGGGTTCAGGAACACCACCTGAATCTCTCGTCGTTCATCCGCGAGCGACTTGACGAGTACATCAAGGAACACGAGTAGCATCATGTATTACGCCTACAAGTACCGTCTCAAGCCGTCCGACGCCCACCGAGAGGAGTTGGACCGCCACCGAGACATTTGTAGGCAACTATACAATCACGCCCTCTACCGTTTTGACCAACTTCCCGAGGACGCAGGCACGCTCAATCAGCGTGTTCGGTCCATCCGAGACGAAATTCCGTCCCTGAAAGACTGGTGGAATGGCCTCTCGGACGTGTACTCGACAGTTCTGCAAACAGCGGTCATGCGACTTGAGCAGAACGTCAAATCACTCGGAGGACTCAAGGAGAACGGCTACGGCGTCGGCCAACTCACGTGGAAGCCACCACGGGAGTTCCGCAGTTTCACGTACAGTCAGTCTGGCTTCAAGCTCGACAAGAAAGGCGGTCAGACTGTGCTGTCACTCTCGAAACTCGCGGACATCCCGATTCGGCTTCACCGCGCCATCCCCGACGACGCGAAACTCAAACAGGTCACACTCAAGAAGGAACCGACGGACGAGTGGTTCGCTACGTTCGGCGTCGAACTGGACCGCGAGCCTCCTGAGCCACCTGAGAATCCCGAACGGTGCGTCGGTATCGACGTTGGGATTCTCACGTACGCCCACGACACCGACGGCACGGCTGTCGGGTCGCTCGACGTCTCGGACGAACGCGACCGCTTGGAGCGAGAACAACGAAAACTCTCGCGGAAACAACACGGGTCGAATAACTACGAGATGCAACGACGGCGCGTTGCGGAGTGTCACGCCGACCTCCGACGAAAGCGCCGCGACTTCTTGCACAAGTTGTCGAACTACTACGCTCGGGAGTACGACCTCGTGGCAGTCGAAGACCTGAACGTCGCCGGGATGATGGAGTCGCCGTCGAACAGCCGCAACACTGCGTCTGCCGCGTGGCGGACGTTCCTCTCGTTGCTCGAATACAAGTGCAAGCGAGCAGGGACGCACTTCGTGGCGGTCAACCCGAGAGGAACGACCAAGGAGTGCGCGTCCTGCGGCGTTTCGACGGACAAACCGCTGTGGGTCCGTGAACATTCCTGTCCTGCCTGCGGATTTGAGTCGGATAGGGACGCGAACGCGGCGTGGAACATTCTTTCTCGTGGCCTCGAAGATGTAGGAGTGGGACACTCCGAACGAACGCCTGTGAAGACTGCGCTCCCTGTGGATACCTCGGTATCTGCAAAGCGCGTCGTGGAAACAGGAAGCCCTACCCTCGAGGAGCGAACTGCGTCAGCCGTGAGCGAGTAGGGTAGGGTAGTTCACCACACGTCACTGTCCGACACGTCGCCCCGCGCCAAAAGCTATGCCGCACCGTCACGAACTGCCGACATGTACCTCGCCGACCGGACGTGGCCGGAGTTGGGTGACTACGTCGCCGAAGAATCGCTCGCCGTCGTCCCACTCGGGTCCACCGAACAGCACGGCCCGCACCTCCCGCTCTCGACGGACCACCGTATCGCAGAGTCGCTCACCCGCGAAGCGGCAGAGCAAACGGGGTATCTCTGCACGCCCACAGTCAACGTCGGTGTCAGCCCGCACCACAAACAGTTCCACGGGACGATGTGGGTGGACCCGCCGCAGTTCCGCGATTACGTCGAGAGTTTTTCGCGCAACCTTGCGTACCACGGCATCGACCGCATCGTCTACGTCAACGCTCACGGCGGCAACATGCAACACCTGCGCGAAGTCGGCAGACGACTCCGTGAGGACGAGGTTGCCTACGCCGTCGAGTGGATGTGGGACGAGTCGATACCGGACCTCGTGAGCGACATCTTCGAACACAACGGTCCCCACGGCGGCCCGAAGGAGACGGCGATGATAATGCACATCGCGCCGGAACTAGTTCGAGAGGAGAAGTTAGAGGAAGCACGCGACGGCGGTCTGGTGGACTTCTCGGAAGGCGACGCCTACGTCCACGGCGCGCGCAACTTCTACGACGCCATCGACAATACCGAGAACGGCGTTCTCGGGGACCAAACCGATGCGACCCCCGAGAAGGGGGCACTGCTCTTCGAGAAAGCCTGCGAGCAACTGGTACAACTGCTGGAGTGGATAGCCGACAAGCGATTTTCCGATCTGATGGCGAAACCGCACGTGGACCCGCAACCGGGGAGTCGGAGAACAGAGAAGTAACGAGATCAGTGCTGTAGTCCCAATAGTAACGACAGTAACGAGAACAACTACACTGTCGGCGATTCCCTACCGGCAGGCGTGTTCGATTCCACGTCACTGGAGCAAGCAGTTCCGACCGTCTCAGACCACACTCGTGCCGTCTTCGAAGCGGTGCTCGTCACGATACTCTGGTCGTCGTCGTACGTCTTCATCAAAATCGGTCTCACGGACATTCCCGCGTTGCCTTTCGCGGGGTTGCGATACGGACTCGCCGCCCTGGTGTTGTTTCCTATTTTTGTTCACCGGGGCCACCATCGGTCGGTAGCTAGGGCGAGTCACAGACAACTGGTCACACTCCTTGCGCTGGGACTAGTCCTCTACGCGGTGACCCAAGGAGCGCAGTTCGTCGCGTTGAATCACCTCCAAGCGGCGACAGTCAGCCTCGCGTTGACGTTCACACCGGTCGTAGTCGGCGTCGGTGGGTTCGTCGCGCTCGCCGAGTCACCGACGACTCGTCAGTGGGTCGGTGTGACCGTCTTGCTGATTGGAGCATTCGCATACTTCCGGCCGGAAACTGGGTCAGTGGGCGACAGTTTCGGACTCACAGTGATGACTCTCGGACTACTCAGCAACGCCGTGGGATCGGTGCTTGGGCGGCGAATCAACCACGGGTCGGAACTCTCGCCGCTCGCGGTGACTACGGTTAGCATGGGAGTCGGAGCGGTGGTCTTGTTAGTTACTGGTCTCTCCGTGCAGGGAGTTCCATCGTTGGAACTAGACGAATGGGCAATCGTCTGCTGGCTTGCGCTGGTCAACACCGCTGGCGCGTTCACCCTCTGGAACCGGTCGCTCCAAACGCTCACAGCGGTCGAATCGAGCGTCGTCGGCAACACGATGCTGGTGCAGGTTGCGCTACTCGGGTGGTTCTTCCTCGGCGAGTCCCTCTACCCACACGAATTGGTCGGGATTGCTGTAGTCAGTGTCGGTGTCTTGGTGGTCCAGTTAGATGGAAACTGATAGTAACGATAGTTCCGAACTATTTTCTCGTTCGTCTCTGACGTTCCAGCATGGACGGGTCACCAGTTCCCGAACGCGTCCAGGTAGTCCCGTTGGGCTTCGAGTACGCTCGACTGAAACGACCGATACTCGAATGGAAAGCTGACAAGGTGGTCGCCGTCGAGTATAGCGAGAGCGAGACCGGAGTCCACTACCTCGAAGCACTGCTGGCCGAACTCGCTGACAACGAACGAATCGAACTCGAACGACGACAGTGCGACATCTTCGACCTCTACGATACGCTCGGCACCGTCGCTAGAGCTATCCACGACCACGCGAACGACGACGTGTACGTCAACATCTCCGGCGGGAGCAAGATAACTGCAGTCGCCGGGACGATAGCCTGCATGGCGACGGGTGCAACGCCCATCTACGCCAAACCGGATTACGGACCAGAAGCAGACAGAGTACCGCCGGAACCGCTTCACGAAGCCGTCGAACGGACGTTCTCACTACCCAACTATCCTATCGACAGTCCCTCTTCGACTCACGTCGCTTTCCTGCGGTTCATCGCCGACCGTACGCAGAATGCGAGCAGTTCGAGCGGTGTGAGCGGCCGGTACCGAGGAGTGAGTAAGAAAGGACTCATCGAGTTCGCCCGCGAAGAGCAATTCCCCTTCGTCGTCGAGTCTTCGGCGGGGACGGAGAAAGGATTCTACAGACTGCTCGACCGTCACGTCGTGGGACCTCTGACCGAGAAAGGGTACGTCGATACCGAGAAGGTCGGTCGTCGGAAGTACCTCTCGTTGACCGAAGCGGGCGAAAACGCGCTCCGAGCGTACAGACATCTCGTCTAAGTGGGGATTTCTTGAATTGGGAGCCTTTACCTGACATAGCAACCAGAGGGCGTAACCGACGCACTACCGTTCACTTGCCCCATGCCAAACGGCCCTTACACCGACGACGAGTACGACGACACGTACAAGGAAGTCCACGGGGACGAACCGACGCGGGACCAGTACACCGAAGGAGCGACCGACGACACCTTCTTCCCGTCCGGCGTCGGTGACCGGTTCTCGCCCTCCGGTTGGGGAATCTGGCCGTCAGACGAGACGACGGAGAGCGACCTCGAAGAGTCGGCGACCGACAGCACGACTAACACGGATTCAACCGGCGAAAGCTGGTGGCAGGAAGGTCTCGCCGGAATCCTGTTGCTCGCTGGCATCGTGTTGTTCTTCGTCCCGGAACCGGTGACGTCTGGCATCGGCGTTCTCCTCGTCGCTGGTGGCGTCCTCCTGTGGGTCGCCGACTGGCTGACCTAACGACATCGTTCGATTTTCCGTAGCGGTCCTAGCGAGCGTCTACACTTAACCATCTCCCGCCCATACTCTGGTCCCATGGCCGAACGAGTGCCGAGGGGGCCGACGGGGGTACTGGTGTTCGGGAGTTCGCTCCGATTCGTCGAGGACCCGCTAAGGTTCGTGGAGGGGTGCGCACGGGTGTACGGTGACCACGCACCGAAGCTTGTGCCGACGATGGCGCTTCATCCCGAGCAACCCGTGGAGTTCGAGGTACGAGCGCACTAATCTCGTGACGACGCCCGGAACCGCACGCTCGTGGCGTACACGCGCTCGGCGCGTCGCGGCGTACTGGTTCACCTACGCGAGTCTCTTCGCGCCAATCCTCGCGTCGGTCGGACTGCTCGGCTACCTCATCAGCGTGGAGAACGCGCTCGTCAGATTGCTGAGTTACGTCGTCGGTGCCGTCGTCGTCTGCCTGTTCGTGAGTGCCGTCGCGCAGGCTGGACTACGAGCGATTCTCGGTGGTCGCCGCGTCGTGCGAGATTACTGGCGGGCGAACACGCCGCCGTACGGGGAGTTGTCGGACCCCGATTCGAACTCCGACCTTCCCGTCCGCGACGACAGCCTCGAACGCTCGTGGCAGAGCGCGCGTCGATTCGCCAAACTCGGCGTTCTGACATACGTTCTGATAACGCCGGTCGCGCTCTACCTCGTCGTGGAACAGCCACCGATAGCGGTCTCGGCAGCCAATTCGACCGTCGTTCGGCTAATCGCTATCGTGGTCGTGACACTCCTCCAGATTCCGACGCCGATTTTCGACCACCCGTTCTTCGCTGGCGTCCAGCCTACCACGGAGTGGGACACCCTATTGCTCGCACTGCTCGTCGGCGTTCCGGCACCGTTCGCCGTTCTTGCGCTCGACAACTTGGTGTACGCGTTGGTCAGAGAACACGAGCGGCGCTATCGGGCGGTCGCGGCGACGGTTCGTCGCGCAGTTGCAACTCGGACCTTTGCGCGTCTCGGTCGCTCACAGTGGGTGTTGCTGTTCTGGGACGGGGCGGTGAGTCTGTTCGTGATTTCTCTGGTGTTGGTCGGTGCGCAGGCAGGATTGGAATGATTCAGAGAGGAAAACACCAGTCGAGAATCGTGCGAATCGTCGCACCCCGCACTAATAGTGCATAAATAAAACAATACCCGCGGTCGTGGAGTACACAATACTCGTTCCGGACGCGTCCCGCACTTCCAAATAAGGTGGTTCGAAAAGCAAGTAGTGGCGCAGGAGTTCACGGATATCCCGTTCCGGCAGTCTGCACTGTCGCCAGCAGATTTAAACGTGAGTAGTTCACAGTTGTGTATGCAATGAGCAATACAGGATTCGCGCCCTCGAAAGTCGCGCGACAAGTACGAGACGACACCGAAGACTTGTTCGTCCTCGACGTTCGACGGCAAGAAGACTACGAAGAGTGGCAGATACCGGGAAGTACGAATCTGCCGATCTACGACGAACTCCTCGATTACGACTACTCCTCGCTCGAAGAACATCTCGACGAACTACCCGAAGACCGTGAGATAGCGGTCGTCTGCGTCGCTGGCATCACCTCCGCACGTGCCGCCGAGTTCCTCCGCGAACATGGCTACGACGCCGAGTCCATCGACGATGGCATGAACGGATGGGGCCGCGTCCATCGCCAATACGACATCGACGCGTCCGACAACGTCGTCCAAATCGTCCGCCCCGGTACGGGTTGTGTCTCCTATTTAGTCCACGACGGCGGGGAAGCGGTCGTCGTCGACCCCTCGCTGTACATCGACGAGTACCTGAACGCAGCAGACGAGCGTGACCTCGACATCGTCGGTGTGGCGGACACGCACGCACACGCAGACCACGTGTCCGGCGCGGGACGACTTGCCGGTGAACTCGACGTCCCCTACTACCTCCACAGTGAGGACGCTGGCGACCTCGACGTCGTGACCGAGATAGCGGATGGAGACACCATTCAGGTCGGCAGTCGAGAACTCGACGTCTACCACACACCCGGCCACACACCGGGTAGCGTCTCGTTCGAGTACGGTGACGCGCTACTTTCCGGGGACACACTGTTTCTCCGGAGCGTCGGTCGCCCCGACCTCGAAGACAGTTCCGAAGACGCCGTCCGTGAGGCCGCAAGTCGGCTATTCGACAGCCTCGAAGACCTGACTGCCCTCGACGACGAGACTGTCGTCCTCCCCGGACACTTCAGTGACGAGGAGATTCGGCCGCTGGCGACGGAACTCGGTGACCTCCGTGAGAAGACGACCAACGAACTGCTGGGCTACGTCGAGGACGACGACGAGACCGCGTTCGTCGAGACCATCGTAGAGAGTCTCGCCGACGAACCCGCGAACTACAACGAGATCAAGCAGATCAACTGGGGGAAAGAACAGCCAGACGGTGACGTCGAGTCGCTCGAACTCGGCCCGAACAACTGCGCGGCTAACTAACGACCGAGGCCGTTTACCCGATGACGTACACTCAAGGTATCCGACGGAATTGGTCGCAGTTTGCGTTACAACTCCTCACCGTATTCGCCGTCGGCCTTACCATCGGCGTGGAGCGCAACGTCGTGCCCATCATCGGCCGAGACGTTCTCGGCGTCGAGTCGATTCTAGTCATCGGGTCGTTCGTGGTGAGTTTCGGGTTCGTCAAAGCCCTACTCAACCTCTACGGCGGAAAGTGGTCCGAGACGTACGGTCGGAAGCCGATACTCGTCGCTGGCTGGCTCGTCGCGCTTCCGATTCCGGCGATTATCGTCTACGCTCCCAACTGGTGGTGGATCACTGTCGGGAACGTCCTCCTCGGCATCAACCAAGGACTGTCGTGGAGTATGAGCGTCAACGCAAAGATAGACCTCGCAGGAAGTGACGCCAGAGGGTTCGCCGTCGGTCTCGACGAAGCGTTCGGATACGGTGGGGTTGCTCTCGGGACGTGGATTACGGGCGTAATCGCCGCCCAGTATGGTCTTCGACCGGCACCGTTCTACTTCCTCGCGGGAGTCGTCGTCGTCGCACTCGGTATTTCGGTCCTATTTGTGGAGGAGACGCTACCGTACGCACAGACCGAGGCCGAGGCCGACGACGAGACAGACGACACGGACGCCGATCTCCCGTTCGTCGAGATACTCAAGCGCGCGACGTGGGGGGACAAGACGCTGTTTGCAGCGGCCCAGGCCGGGAGCGTCGAGAAGTTCGTCGACGCGCTCGTTTGGATCGCGTATCCACTCTATCTCACGACCGAGGGCTTGTCGGTCGCACAAGTCGGCGTCGTGGTCGGTGTCTACGGTGGAGTTTGGGGGGTACTCCAACTCTACACCGGAAAACTCGCCGACGACATCGGTCGGCGACCGCCAGTGGTCGCGGGGATGTTCGTCGCGGGTTTCGGCGTGCTTGCGACCGCCCTCGTTCACGGCTACTGGCTCTGGGTCGTGACGGCCGGGGTAACGGGTGTCGGCATGGCCTTGCTCTACCCGAACCTGATTACAGTCGTCGGAGACGCCGCACATCCGACGTGGCGGGCGACTGGCCTCGGCGTCTACCGGATGTGGCGTGACGCTGGCTATGGATTCGGAGCGATTCTGATCGGCGTGACTGCAGACTTCGCGTCGATTCAAGCGGCGTTCTACGGCGTCGCGGCGGCGATGTTCGTCTCGGGCGGTCTCGCGCTGGCTTGGATGCGGGAGACCCATCCTACTCGCGGAGACTACACACCACCGGTCGAACCCGGTTCCGACATCTCGTGTGACGATTGACGAGCGGACGGTCTCTGCAGATGGACACCTTTCCTACAGATGACGGGGTTCTGTCGGGCACCGCGGTGACGATAGAATGTGCCTGTTCAGTTGCGATAACTCACCGCGATGCCCTCACCGAGCGGAATCACGCTCGTCTCGAACTCGTGGCTGTCCCGGACTTCGAGTAGGTAGTCGGCGATGCCGCGCGTCTCCTCGTCTACGTCCGAGGGACTGCCGCCCTCCACGATTTCCGTGATCTTCTCGAAGTCCTGAATGCCGCTCTCCATGGCGTTGTCCGCGATGACGACACCGCCTTCCGCGACCTTCTCGCGGACGGCGTCGAGTGCGTCGGGGTAGCCGCTCTTGTGGCAGTCGATGAGTACCACGTCGAAGGGACCGTCGTACTGTTCGATGGTCTCCAACGCATCACCGTCTTCGAATCGTGCTTGGTCGGCGTAGCCGCCGCGTTCCAGATACTCGCGGGCCTGCTGGAGTTCGTCTTCGTCGTGTTCGGTCAACACGATTTCGCCGTCTGCGGGGAGTGCTTCGGCGAACCAGTACGCAGAGTAGCCGAATCCCGACCCGAACTCGAAGATTCGCTCCGCACCGACCATCCGGGCCGCGAGTCGGAGGAACCCACCGACTGCTGGGCCAACCGTCGGAAAGCCTATTTCCTCGCCGTGACGTTCCATCTCGACCAGTACGTCGTCTCTCTCGGGAACCATCGCGCGCACGAATCGGTCGGTCTGCTCCGGAAGCACGTCGCTCATGGTCCCACGTTCGCACGCCGAAAACGTAACTGTTGGTAGCCTGGCTGTTCTTCAGCCTTCCCGTCCTCTCTACTCCGAAGCGTTGCGCCGCCGGTCGTCACCGGAAACCGTCACGAACGAGACGGCGCTGACCGGCAGGCGACCACGAACGTACGGTCCGTCGGTCACGGAGACGTTCGAAGCGTTCTGTGCGGTCGTTGCGGCCTGTCGGGCCGCCGTGGCGTTGAAGTCGAATCGCTGGTTGTCGTTGGTGTCTTGGTGGGGCACTGCGACGAGGACCTGCGAGCGCCCGATAGAGGTGTTCAGCGTGACGGTGACGTTCTCGTGGTCGCCCGGTTCGAGATACGTCGAATTGCCCAACAGCGTGCCGTTCTGTGCGAAGATGACGACGAACCCACCCTCCGAGACGTTGGTCGCGTTCACGACGACGGCCGACCCGTTCGACGGTTGGTCGCTGAACGTAACCGTCGCGGATGCTTCCGTCGTCTGGTTCGTCTGCGTATCTTGCGAGAGCGACTCTGCAGAAGTTGTGCCAGTGTCGCTCACAGCAGTCGCGCCGACGACTGCGCTCATTCCACTCGTGACGAGGAGCGTTGCGACGAGGATGACCCCAAATTTCGCGCGTACTGTCATTTCCGCGTCGATGCTCGACAGCGCCGAGAATAAACGAGCGCGACTGTTCGCCGCAATTCGTCTCGGAAACACCCTAATACGAAGATTAAGTCGAACTTATGAGGGACGTTTCGATAGTTTCGGCGACCTTTGGGTGAGCTAATCGGATAGCGCCTTGCTGAGGAAGCGCGTAGCTCAATCGATGAAACTTCTCGACGTGACGCTCCGCGAAGGAGAACAGCGTGCGGGGACGACTTACACCGTCGAACAGAAGGTCGAAGCCGCCGAACTGCTCTCTCTTCTCGGCGTCGAGTACGTACAAATCGGCTTTCCGGTCGCCGACGACCGCACGCATCGCGTCTGTGAAACGCTCGACATCGAAGCGAAAACAACCGGTATCGCTCGCGTCATCGACGCCGACATCGACGCGGCAGTAGACGCAGGTGTAGACGTAATCGATTGCTTCGCACCGACGAGCGACCGCCAGCGAACGCAGTTGCTCGACGTCGAACGTGACGAACTTCAACGACGAATTGACGGCGCTATCGACCGTGCCCACGAGACGGGCCACGAGGTCCACTTCACGGCGATGGACGGCTTTCGAACCAGCCCCGACGTTCTCGCAGCACTCGCGAAGAACGTCGGTGCCGAGTACGTCACTGTCGCCGATACGGTCGGCGGAACGACGCCGGGAGGCGTCCGAGAGACTCTGAACGCACTCGATTCGCTGGGCGTCGATTTTTCCACGCTCGGCGTCCATTTCCACGACGACCTCGGCGTTGCGACTGCGAACGCGCTCGTCGCAGCGGAGTTCGGGGTCGGAAAAGTAGACGTCTCCGTAGCGGGTGTCGGCGAGCGCGCGGGCAACACCGCGCTCGAAGAGTTCGTCGTTTCGGGCGCAGTTGGACCCGAGCCAGTCGAGGTGAGCGTCGAACGCGAGCGGCTACTTTCGCTCTCGCGGTCCATCCTCGACACACTCGGGGAAAAAGTTCCACCCGGCAAATCACTTCTTGGTCGAACAGCGTTCCAGCACGAGTCGGGACTTCACACCGCCGCGATGTTGGACGACCCGGCGACCTTCGAACCGTTCGACCCCGCAACCTTCGGTGGCGAGCGAACGCTGTTGTTCGGCGCGGCGACCGGTCGCGGTGGTGCCCGGCGACTGCTGGAACGGGCCGACCGAGAACCCACAGCAGAGAGAATCGACAGACTGCTGGATGCGCTCCGAACCGAAGGAGGAGATTTAGAACTCGTGGACGCCGTCGCCCTCGCCAAAGAAGTCGAGTGAGTGACCCTGACCCCCTCCCTTCAAACCGCGCCCTGTTCTCGCAGTGCCTCTATTTCCTCGGCGGTGTAGTCGAGTGCCCGAAGAATCACTTCTGTGTCCGCACCGAGACGTGGCGGGTCGCTGGAGGTGATGCGCGGGAAACCGGAGGCGAGGACGGGAAAACGCGGGACGCGGACCGTCCCACCGTCGCCTTCGACGGCCTCGACCGTCGTCAGTGCGTCTGTCGCTTCTAGATGTGGGTCCGAGCAGACGGCGCGAGTGTCGTTGACGGGCGCGACGGGGACACCTGCGTCCCGGAGTAGTTCGAGAAGTTCGTCGGTCTCGAACCTACGGAACTCCGCGTGGAGAATCGCATCGAGTTCTTCGGCGTTCGCTCGGCGCGCTTCGGCCGAGTCGAATCGCTCGTCTTCGTGGAGCGAGCAGTCGAGGGCTTCGCAGAGCGCGACCCACTGGCGCTCCGAGGACGGGCCGACGAACACCCAACTCTCGTCGCCGGTTCGAAACACGTCGTAGGGCGACCAGTTCGGATGTCCGGCACCGAGCGGCTCCGGCACCGCGTCGTACGCTTCGGTGTACGCCAACCAGTACCCCATGAGCGCGACGGTACTCTCGAACAGCGGGACCTCTACCTTCTGGCCCTCGCCAGTCGTCTCTCGCTGTCGGAGGGCCGCGAGGATTGCGATTGCCCCGTACAGCGACGCGGTCATGTCGGCGATGCTCGTCCCGACTCTGACGGGCGGTTGACCGGGGTTCCCCGTCACGCTCATCAGACCGCTCATCGCCTCTGCCACGGGGTCGAGTGCCGGATACCCTTCGTAAGGGCCGCGATTGAACCCCTTGATGGAACAGTAGACGAGTTCGGGACGATTCACACGAAGGTCCTCGTAGCCGACGCCGAGTCGTTCGACGGTGCCGGGACCGAAGTTTTCGACCAGTACGTCGGACTCTTCGAGAAGTCGCTCGAAGACGGTGCGGCCGCCCTCGGACTTCAAGTCGAGCGTGACGCTCAGTTTGTCCCGATTGACGTAGTTGAACGAGCTGTTGCCGACCGGACTCGAATCGCGCACGGAGTCGCCGCCCTCCGGATGTTCGATCTTGACGACTTCCGCGCCGAGGTCCGCGAGCAAGAGCGTGCAGAACGGCCCGGCGACGATGTGGCCGAGTTCGAGGACGGTCACGCCGTCGAGTGGCATCGCTGGTTCTGAATCGCTCGCTATCGTCATTGTACCGACTCCGGACGTTCGGCATCCAGCGAATCGCCGAACAGAATCGTCTCGCCCTCGGCGTCGAAGACGAACACGTCGCGGCGGTCGAAGCCGACGACGAGACTGTCGCCGTGGTCGAGGCCGCCGACTGCGTCTGTCACCACGTCGATGCGAGTCCCGTCGGCAGTTTGGGCGTGGACGACGGACTCGGTCCCCAGCGGTTCGACGACTTCCACGGTAATCTCGAAGGTGTGTTCGCCGCCCGCAGGGGTGAGGTACTGCGGTCGGATACCGACGCCGACAGTCTCTCCCGCTCGCTTCCCCAGCGTATCGCCCGGAATCGGAATCGTCAAGCCGTGTCCTTCGAGGACGACTCCCTCACCGTGCCCGTCGCTGTCTCCGTCACCAGTGGCGTCGTCACGGTTTCTAACTGTACAATCGACCACGTTAGTCGATGGCGTCCCGATGAATCGGGCGACGTACTCCGAGTCGGGGTAGTCGAACAGCGTCTTCGGCGGGTCGAACTGCGCGACGTGGCCTTCTTTCAGCAGGACCACGTAGTCGCTCATCGTCATCGCCTCCGTCTGGTCGTGAGTGACGTAGACGACGGTCGTATCGAGTTGCTGGTGGAGTCGCTGGACTTCCACTCGAAGTTCGGCTTTCAGTTTGGCGTCTAAGTCGCTCATCGGTTCGTCGAGCAAGAGAACGTCGGGGTCCTGGACGAACGCGCTCCCGAGCGCGACTCGCTGTTGCTGGCCGCCCGATAGCTCTGCTGGCTTCTTTTCGAGTTGGTCCGAGATTTGAAGCGTCGCTGCGGCTTCCTCGATGCGCTCGTCTCGCTCTCGCTTCGGAACGCCCGCGATTTTGAGGCCGTAGCCGACGTTCTGCCTCACCGTCATGTGCGGGTAGAGCGCGATAGACTGGAACACCATCGCCACGTTCCGCTTCTGTGGAGGGAGGTCGGTCACGTCAGTCTCGCCGAAACATATTCGACCGCTGGTCGGCGATTCGAGTCCGGCAATCATCCGGAGCGTCGTGGTCTTTCCGCATCCGGAGGGGCCGACGATGGTGGTGAACGACCCTGCTGGAATCGAGAGAGTCACGTCGTCTACCGCGACGTGAGTCGTGCCTAGGGTGCGATACTCCTTGCGTACGCCGTCGAGCGCGATTTCTTTGGCCATGTTATTCGATACCTCCGACGCTGAATCCCTGTAGGAGATAATTTTGGAGGAACAGCGCGATGAGGAACGGCGGAATGCAGATGAGCAACGAGACGGCCATCGTTTCGCCCCACCCGATAGTCACGCGGTCCAAGAAGAGACTCGCACCGACCGTGATTGGGTACATCGTGTCTTCGCTCATCACTACCCGCGACATCGTGAAGTCGTTCCACGCGACCGCGAAGGAGAAGATGGCCGCCGAGATGTAGCCCGGCCGAGCGACCGGGAGTACCACGTCCCAAACGGTGCGCCAGCGACCTGCTCCGCGCACCCACGCCGACTCTTCGAGTGCGATGGGAACGGTCTGGAAGTACTGCCACATGAGCCAGATGGAGAACGGTGCGGAGATGGCAGTCAGTGCCAGTGTGAGCGCGAAGTAGCTGTTGAGCATCCCGAGCGCGAAGAAGATGACGTAGAGCGGAATCGCCAGCACGATGGGGCTGAACATGTAGGAAAACAGCACCGCTCTCGCCGCGACGGTTTTCCCCGTGAACTCGAATCGAGTGAGACCATAACCCGCCGCGACGGCAATCGCCGTCGATAGCAGTGTCGAACTCCCCGTGACGATGAGGCTGTTCGTGAAATACCGCACCGTCAGCGTCGAATCGAGGAGGACGCGAAAGTTCCGCAGCGTGAGTTCTGTCGGAACGAGATTGACCCGGCCACCCGCGAACGTCGCCGCTGGCGTCTGGAGCGCGATGACGGCCATCACGTACACCGGGACGGTGACGAACACCGCCACGAGCAGTGCAGTGACGTAGAGCGCCACCCGTTTGAGTCGCTGTTGGGTGCTGAACGAAAGCTTCGGAGTACGCTCGGCGAAGCTCACGTCGCCACCTCCTCTTCGGGCGAGAACGCCCAGAAGTAGACGACTGCGCCCGCAGCGAGCAGGAAGAACATGATGCCCGCGAGCGCGGTGGCCTGCCCGAAGTCGATTTCGCGGAACGCTATTTGGAAGACCCGAATCGGGAGCGTCGTCGTCGCTTCGAGCGGACCGCCCCGCGTCGAGAGGTAGATGATGTCGAACTTGTTGAACATCCAGATGCCCCGAACGAGGAGGATGATGAGGATTGCTCCCCGCAAGTGGGGAAACGTAATGTCTCTGAACGCCTGCCACGTCGTCGCGCCCTCGACCCGAGCGCGCTCGTAGAGTGCCCCGTCGATGGCCTGCAAGCGCGCAAGCAGGATGAAAAACGAGAACGACCCGAACTTCCAGACGCTCGTGACGACCACGGCGGGCATTGCCCACTGCAGCGTCGAGAAGAAGGCGATGGGGTCCTCGATGACCCCGAACTGTTCTAAGTACTGGTTGAGGATGCCGACGTTCGGGTCGAGGATGAACTTCCACATGAAGATGACCACCAGCGTTGGCAAGAGATACGGGAATATCATCATCGTCCGGAGCGCGGACCCGCCCCGAATCTGCTGGTTGACGACCAGCGCGAGGCCGAGACCGACGAGCAGACTGAGGGCCGTCGTGGAAACCGCGTAGACGACGCTGTTCCAGAGGAACCCCCAGAAGGACGGTTCTGTGAGTAGTGCGACGTAGTTTCCGACGCCGACGAACGCGGGGTCTCTGACCGGGTTGGTGAACAGACTCATCGCCAACGCGTAGACGATGGGCACGACCCACACGACGACGAAGAATACCAGTAGCGGGACGAAACACGCGAGCAACAGCAACGACGCGCCGTCGAACCGCGTCGTCGGAAGTCGCGTTCGGAGTTCGGTACTCATCGATTGGGAGCTTACCCCTGCAATCCTCGGAGTTGCTCACCGAGCCAATCGACCGTCTCCTCTGGCGAGCGTCCACCGACGAGCAGCTGGTCGGCGGCCTGCCCGAACACCTGATTACCGTAGGCGTCTGCCGCGACGATGTTCGGCGCGCCGTCGTCGCCAGTAGCGAGGACGGACGTGAACGAGTCCCAGTTGTCTTTGACCATCTGGACGACTTCCGGGAACTGTTGGAGCGTTTCGTTTTGCTGCATCGGTTCGCTGTCGAGTTGCTCCCGACTCGGCGGGAACTGGAACAGCGGTGCCGAGAGGATGAAGTCGAAGACTCTGTCGGAACTGTTGAAGAAGTTCACGAACTGGCGTGCGCCTTCGGTTGCGTTGCCGTCGTTGCGCACCAGATGGCCCTCCATGTACGACCACCACTTGTCCTGAGCCTTCCCCTGCGGAACGGGGAACGGCATCGGACTGAACCGCTCGACGAGGTCAGGACGGTTCCCCATGATGGTCAGCATCGGCAACCCGCCGACGCTGACGCCCGCCGCCGCGTTCTCCTGTTGGAGCGCCGCGATGGCGTCTCCCCACTCCCAGCCGCTCCCGTTCGGGGAGTACTCGGCCATCTGGCTGACCCACTCGAACGTCTCGATTGCGAGTTGTCGGTTCTCGCCTTGGTCTACCGTGACTTCGATGGCGTCAGAACCGCCCGCGTAGATGTCCACGTCGTTCTGCCAGAGGTACTGAGTCATCTGCGTGTCGGCGTTGTTCGTCTGGCCCGATTGGACGATGTAGCCGTCGATGTCCTCGTTCTCGGTCACTCGCTGGGCCTCGGTGAGCCAGTTCTCCCACGTCGTCGGATTCTCCGGATAGATGTCGTTGCGGTACCACCCCATCAGCGGTTCGACGATGGCCGCCGCGAAGTACGACTCTCCGCCGACGTTGACCGGGTCCGGCAAGCTATTGCCCTGGACGGCTTCGGTGACTGGCGCGAGGACGCCGTTGCGTTGGAAGCGATACGCGTCTGTCGAGGTGTCGAAGAACATGTCCGGCGGGTTACCCGCCGCCACCATCTTTTGCATCTCTTGGTCGGTCGAAGTTCCCTTCGCAGTGTAGGTGACTTCGACAGTGTACTCTGACTGCTGTGACTCGAAGTCCGAGACGATTTGGTCGATGACCTGCCGCGAGTCTCCCCGGTCGGAGAGATACCGAATCGTCGTCCGCCCCTGTGCGCTGGCTAGTCCCGCGAAACCCAGTGTCGATGCTGCTCCCGTCGCTTGCAAGAATCGTCGCCTGCCGAGATGACGTCGCGTGTCGGTTCGTCGCCTGTCGGTGATGTGTTCCCCACCCATACAGGAACTATCCGGCCGAAGCGTCGATTTCTTTCCCCCTACAGGTGTAGGGCTTTGATAACAAGGAACACAGTCAGGTCGCTTCGCGGAGCATAAACGCCCGTTCGTCCGGCGTCGAACTGTCGGGCGTTCGTTCGTCGCTCAGCGCTTCTTCGAGGAGTTTCTTCTCGGCTTTTCGTAGATGTTCGAGCAGCGTCGAGTGAGCGATGTCGAACCGCTCGGCCAACTCCTCGGCGTCGATTCGTCGCGGCCAGTCGAAGTAGCCCTCGTCGAGTGCGGTCTCGACGATTTCGGCCTGTCGCGGTGAGAGCGTCGCCGTACGGTCGTAGTAGGGGGTGAGTCGCCCGAGGCTTACGCTCCCGATGTCTCGGAGACCGGCGACGATGGCTTTCAGGTCCTCGCGCCGGAACACGACCACGTCGAAGACTCGCTGACTGCCGTTGACTTTGTCCATCCCCCACAACATTCCGTGGTTCGACCGGATTACCGGCAGCGCCCCACAGGACCGCTTCGTCAGTAGCAGGTGCGTCTCGTCTACGACTTCGACGTGCTCGACCTGCGACGACTCGCGGAGTCGCCGTTCGAACCGGTCGCGCTGGTCTCCGGTATCGATGACGAGCGTGATGAGTTCGTCGTCGTGGACTTTCTCTTGGGTGACCGTGAACGGTCGGTTCCACTGACGCGTGAGTTCGCTCAGAACGCACTCTCGGTCGAGGTCGAAGTATATCTTCGCCCTGAGCATGCGAGAGCTTCGCAGGGTCCGAGCATCACGGTTTGGGTCGGTATCCGGGCGAAAAGCGGCGAATAAAGAGACACAGGGCCGCGAAAAAGCTACGCACCTGCCAACTCCGCCAACGTGCCAGCCAACACCCGCGTCGCCGTCGCGCAGTCGTCCCAATCGGTCCACTCTTTCGGATTGTGCGAGATGCCGTCCCGAGAGGGAGCAAAGAGAAGCGCGGCGTCCGTGACGCCCGCGACGTACATCGTGTCGTGGGCCGCCCCGGAGTGGAGGTCGAGCGTCTCGATGCCTGCGCGTTCACCCGCGTCGTGTGCGGCCTGCCGAAGCCTGTCGGCCATCGGGGTCGGTTCGAGGTCGAACGGTCGTTGGAAGGTCGTCTCGACGCCGCGTTCACGTTCGAGGCGAGCGAGGCTCTGGCGAGCACGCCGGACGATTGTCTCCATCGACTCGTAGTGTACGTCTCGGATATCGACGCCCAACTCCACGCGGCCCGGAACGACGTTCGTCGCGTTCGGAGCGACGGTGTGACTACCGACGGTTCCGACCGCGCTCTCGCTCTGACTGGAAACTACGTCGTTCGTGGCGCGTTCTACGTCGAGGACGAACTCGCTCGCGGCAGCGAGTGCGTCGGTTCGGTCTCCCATCGGGGTCGCTCCAGCGTGGTTCGCCTCGCCCTCGATGGTCACTTCGCAGTGGGTGATGCCCGTGATGGAGGTGACGACGCCGACCGGCACGTCTGCGGACTCCAGTCGCTCGCTCTGCTCGATGTGGAGTTCGAGCCACGCGTCCCACTCGCTGGCATCGAGTCGCCCGTTGCCCCGGAATCCAATCGGGTCGAGTGCGTCTTCGAGGGAGGTGCCTTCGTCGTCTTCGAGCGCGAGCGCTTCCTCTACCGACCGCTCGCCCACGGCGACCGAAGAACCGAGTAGGCCGTCGGCGAATCGCTGGCCTTCCTCTTCGGTGAACGAGACGACTTCGACGGGGCGAGCAGGCTCGATTCCTGCCTCCTGCATCGCGCGAACGGCTTCCAGCGCGGCGTAGACACCGAGCGGGCCGTCGAAGATACCACCCTCGGGAACGGAATCGAGGTGACTCCCAGCGGCGACGGGGGCCGCTTCCGGGTCCGCGGAGTCGGGCGTCCAGCGCCCGACGACGTTGCCTACTGCATCGACTCGCACGTCGAGATTTGCCTCTTCCAACTGGGCGACGAAGTACTCGCGTGCCCGTCGGTTAGCTTCGGAGCCTGTGAGGACGGTTCGTCCGCGGCTCTCTGACTCGTTCGTCTCAATCGCGCCGAACTCCGCGGTGGCTTCGATGTCCGCGCGGAGTCGGTCGGCGTCTACGTTCATGTGGCACGAGAGGTACCCCGAAGTAATGAGTGTCCGGGCAGGCAGTTCACTCGTTCGCGTCTAGATACTCTTCGAGCAACAGCGGGAAGTCTCGTCCCTTCAGGTACCGCAGGCCGAAATCTTCTGCCCACGCGACGATGCCGGTGTCCTCGGTGACGATTCCAGCGTCGAGTTCGCGGGCCAGAATCAGCAGGTCGAAGTCTTCCCGGGAGTCGAGGACGCCCCGGCGGAGCGCGCGACGGTACTTGTCGCGGAGGTCCGAAATTAGCTCGTCCACTTCGGTCATGTACTCTTCGCCTTCGACCGTTTTGTCTTCGAGTTCGTGGGCTTCGCGGACTGCCTCCTCCGAAACGCGCAACCCCTTGTTGACCCGGTCGCTCATCTCGTCGATGAACCCGTAGACGATTTCGGCCGGAATCATCACCTCGAAGCGTGCCGGGTTCTTCTTGATGACCCACGTGTTGAGTTTCGAGAACACTTCCTCGGAGACGCCGCGACTTTCGAGCATCGTGGTCAACTCCTCGTATATCGACGGCGGCACGTAACAGGAGATGTTGAGCGTCAACTTCGCTTCCGCGACGAGGTCGAGGAGGCGGAGTACCGCCTGTTCGACGTCCTCGTCACCACGGCGGATTTCGTCTGTGATGAACACGGACGTGTCGAGGACGAACCGTTGTTTGAGGGGATGCTCGGCCATTGAGGGACAGTTTCGTGGCTATCGGCAAATACCATTCCCCCATCGCGTTCGTCGATGTAGATACGTTCGCCCGGACGACTGTGTGAGAGAATACCTATCATGGAATGCCGAAAAACGTTTACTACCTTTCCCGACCTACGAAGTATTGGCGAGAACCGGGAGGATTCACCGGACGACTACGCTCGAACTGTCCGATTGGATGGAAAAGAACGTAGTTAGGGGCCTCAACTAAAGGACCTGTAACAGGGTCACGAGGTCGAACACCCCGAAGGAGAACCGAACCGGCCCAATACGGAGCCACCTAGGTGGCGACGCGTGAAGACCAAGTAACGGACGCCACGAAAGCGGTGTTCGTGAAACTGGCAAAAGTCAGCACGGTCGTACGGGCCGAGGAAAACGTCTCCCGTCTAGGTCCAATTCTCGGTTTTCCAGCGATTCTTTCGAGGACTACTCTTCGACTATCCAGAAAAGCTACACGTCGATCCGTTCTATTTCGACGAGGCCACTCGCGTGTACCGTCACTGAGTAGCCTTCGAACGTGAGAGACATCTCCCCGCCGAACTCGTCGGACCCACCGTGAGCGACGAACTTTTCCAACGATTCGGGGTTGACCGCACCGTAGAGGGGGTCCAACTCTAGGGGATGAACGCCTTCGAGTTCTGCGATTGCAATCGCAATCGATTCGGTGATGTTGGTGCTGTCCGTCGGGTCGTACCGAACGTGATGGGGTTCGGTCATGAAGTCTCGGTCGTCAACGAGTCGGTTGGTGTCTAGCATGGTTTCCTTGGGGGTTTGTGACGAGAACTGGGGCTACTTGGACTCACGAGTCAACTCTCGAGTACCTCCTTCGCCGAGGTGTTGCACACTCATAGGGGGCAAACCCACTTATAATCATCGGCGGCCGCTACCGAATTATGGGACGGGATTCAGTTCAGAAACGACGTTGGTTCCTGAACTGCTGTTCGATAGTGAACAGCTGTTCATCGATGAAACGACGCTGGCGGGACTGCCGTCAGAGAAGTTCCAGAACGTCCTCAATACTGCGCCATCGAGACCTCGTCGGCGTCAGATTTGAACTGTTCGTACACGTCCTCGGCCCACGTGACGGCCTTCGGGCACTCGGATTCGACGAACACCCGGGCGATTCCCTGCTCGTCGTGTGCCGCCATGCCGATCCGGTCGTCGAAAATGAACAGCTCGAACGGAAGGTCGTCGCGGACGCGGACTTCGAACAGTCCAGTCTCGGCAGCTTCGGTCGCTTTGGCGGTGTACTCTGACGCGATGATATCGACGACGTCGTATTCGAAGATGACTTCGATTTCCGTTCCGTTTAGCATCTCCCGGTGGGCGACATCGACGTAAAATGGAGAGATGATACTCGAAAACAGTCGCACCGATTCGGACGACTCGATGAGTTCGATGATGCGCTTGACCGCGAAGTGTGGCTGGCGGGGTTTCGGATGGGTGACAGTCGCGTCCTCGAACGCAGGCAACGGAACGTCCACCGCAGTCGGCTCCGCGATGTTCAGAAACGTTTCGAGGTCGTACGCCGTCGAGACCTCAGTCCGGAACGCCTCGACTGCGTCGGCGACCGAGTGACCGAACTCGGTCAGTTCGTACCCATCGTCCGTCTCTTCGAGGAGTCCTTTTTCGCTGAACGAACGAGTCGTTCGGTGGACCGTCGAACGAGACATGTTGAGCGAATCGACCAACTCCGGCGTTTCGTGTCGGCCCTGTTTGAGCGTGTCGAACAGTTCGGCGCGTTTCACGGCGTCAACCAGTAGGTCGTCGATCGAGCGAGAGTCGGTTCCCGATTGTTCTCTTGGTCGGTTCATTTCAAACCTCGGCTTGCAAGGTGGTACGAGAGCAGTTTCTCCATCCCCGAGAGGAACGAATCGACGTCCACAGACGTCAACTGGCTCTGTATCTGTTCTATCTCCTCGTGGTTCTGATGCCACTCGTCGAGGAACATCTCTTCGACGCCACGGTTCTGTATCCGTTCGACGAGTTCGTCACACCCTGGTCCGAATCGACCGGCGCTCAGTTTGTAGAGTTCTTCTCTATCGACGATGTCGTTTTCGAGCGCGTACACGACGACGCCGGAACTGTAGTCACCTTCTCGGAGTTCTCGTTCCCACGTCGTGACCCAGTTGCCGACGCGCGCCATTCGTTGGGCCCGCGAAACGACCTGTCGAAGCGACGCCAGTTCTCCCCGGTCGAACGACGGCGAGTGCATGAGGTCGATGTTGACGTACGTGAACAGCATCATGTTGTGGCAATCGTAGGTCGTAACCTCGTCGAGCGTCGCCATTTCGAGGTGTTGGTTCACCGTGTACGAGTAGTCGATGGCGTTGAGGTTCTGCTTCACGTCGAACTCGAATATCGACTCGAAGTCGCTGTAGCGCGGTGCGGTAGCTAGTTGCTCTTCGAACGCCTCCCACACCCGCTCGGCGAACGCGACGTACTCCTCGTTGACCGCCTCCCGCTCCGGTCGGCAACGCTGATGTGGCGACGGAATCTTCGACGCCTCTTCGAAGGTCGGCCGGTCCATCTGTCGCTCACCGAGGTCGTCCAGCAGGACGACGAACAGCGAGGCGAGTAGTTTCTGGTCGCGAACTCGCTCCTCGAACGTCGAATCGACACAGGAAAGCGTGACAGCCGGGAACATGAAGTAGAGCCACTGCCAGAGAAACCGGTCACGTTCCCCGACCGTCTCCTCGTACTCCTCGACGAGCGTCCGGACGCCGTTCGGTAGTTCGCAGCGCTCGACGCGCTCTATCCGCTCGTCGTCGTTCTCGATCCCTCGAACGGCCTCGAAGGAGTCGGGGGAGTCGTCGAACCGTGCCACCGGTGAGCGAATGGATTCGGACGACCTTATTGGTATCGGCTCGTTTTGGAGATTTGAGTGAAATCGTACACATATCTAAAATATGAGGTCGGAATAATCGCATTAGCCGATGTTCATTTACAAATCTAACTCGTCGTATAGGGATACGTAGCTCTCGATGCGGTGGTCGTCTCGGTATCTGACGGTTCGAGAGCGGGCGTCGTACGACACGACACCCATGTCGGCCAGTTTCGGTAGGTGATTGTGATGTAACGAGATGGCGACGTGTCTGCGTTGTGTCGGCGTACTCTCGCTCTCTTCCCGGAGGATGACCTCGTCCACCAGTGCGTCGATGTCCGCCACTCGGACCGAGGAGTCTGTGAAGTACTCGACGACGTACCGACAGCGCCGGTTCGCGAGACGCACGAGCAAATCCGAGTCCGAGAATCGCGAAGCGTCGAACGTCTCTCGGTCGAAGGACGGCCTGCAATTGTCGTCTGCGTTCGAAGCGTCGTCCGACATGATACCAAATGACAGCGTGAGCAGTTCTATAATACTACCGGGCGTTGACTGACAACTAATAATTCTAAACTTTACCCCGGGAAAAGCATCAAATAATAGCTTTCGTTGCGGGCGGGGAGAGAACTGTGATTGTATCCGCCGACGGACAGAGTCGGGTTCCACGTACCGAAACAGACCATCGATGGACGGATACATCACGCCAGTAATATATCTCCGGTCGGCGACTCCACGGACATGCGAGCGTACAAGTCGAAGGTGGTCACCCCGATTCGCCTCCCCGACCGCGACGAGCGGACGGCGAACCTCGAAACCGCGGGCTACAACGTCTTCAATCTAGACTCCGACTCGGTGTACGTCGATTTACTGACCGACAGCGGCACCGGCACCATGAGCGACGAGCAGTGGGCAGCCATGATGCGTGGCGACGAAGCGTACGCTGGCAGTTCGAGTTTCGAACGCCTGCAATCGGCCGTCTCGGACGTGATGGGCTTCGAACGAATCGTCCCCGCACATCAGGGTCGCGGTGCCGAGAACGTCCTCTACGGCGCACTCGTCTCGGAGGGCGACTACGTGCCGAACAACACCCACTTCGACACGACGCGCGCTCACATCGCCAACGCTGGCGCAGAACCTGTGGATTGTCCGATAGAGGGCGCACTGTCGAGCGACCAGCAATTCGCCGGTAACCTCGACGTGGAGAAGGTTCGGGACCTCGCGGACGAAGTCGGCGCGGAGAACGTTCCCGCTGTTCTCGTGACTATCACGAACAACTCGCTGGCGGGCCAACCAGTGAGCATCGAGAACCTGCGTGCGGCCCGCGAGGTCGCCGACGACCTCGACGCTCACTTCGTCATCGACGCCTGTCGCTTTGCGGAGAACGCCTACTTCGTTAAGGAGCGCGAAGACGAGTTCGCCGACCACTCCGTGGCTGACATCGCCCGCGAACAACTCGCCGAGGCCGACGCCATCATCATGAGCGGCAAGAAAGACGGACTGGTCAACATCGGCGGGTTCGTTGGCATCAGTGACGACGGAGCGCTCGATGGCCTCTACGAGGGGGTACGCCAGCGCGGCATCCTCTACGAAGGGTTCACCACCTACGGCGGCATGTCGGGCCGCGACATCGAAGCGATGGCGGTCGGTCTGCGTGAGTCAGTCGAGGAGGCCTACGTCGCGGACCGGGTCGGCCAGGTCCAGCAACTCGGGGAACTACTCGCCGAGCGCGACGTGCCGGTTCACCTTCCCACGGGCGGCCACGCTATCTACGTCGATGCAGACGCGTTCTTCCCAGACATTCCGGCCGAGCAGTTCCCTGGACAGGTGCTGGTCTGTGAACTCTACCGGGAGGGCGCAGTTCGCGGCGTCGAACTCGGTAGCTTCGCGTTCCCCGACACCGACCGGCCGGAACTCGTCCGACTGGCGCTCCCGCGCCGAACCTACGGCACGGACCACCTCGAACACGTCGCCGAGACGTTCGAATCGGTCGCCGAGCGCCGTGACGCTGGCGAGACTACTGGGCTAGAAATAGTCGAAGAACCGGAGATGAAAGAGCTTCGGCACTTCAGCGCGGAGCTACAGCCGGTTAACTAGACGCAGACCGGTACTCGGGTTTTCGTGTTTTCCGTATTTCAAATACAGGTCTATATTTCCCCAGCAATAGCGTAGAGAACTCGCTCACGTGGGACGTGTTGTTCCAGGATGAGTCGCTGTCCATCGTGTCGTACTGCGGGGTCTGAATGTACGAACTGCCAGTGTTCGGTATCGTCGTTGTACGAAGGTACCTCCAGAAAATCGTCTGTTGAATTCGTTAGTTCTGTGTACTCTCCCGGTAAGGAGTTGAACAATATTTCGACGGTATCTTCGGCAGTGGTAATTCCAGAGACAGTCTCAACTTTTCGTTCCTTTATAACGCGATATACGTTCTCGCGAGGGACGGATACGGGCTGTACGTCGTCTCCTAAGTCTGGTTCGCGTCTAAGTGCTTCAATAGGGAACTTCCAATGGCACGCATCGACATCGTATATCAGTTCGTCTGTAGAACAAAGTGGGGCCGACTCGTCATCAGAGAATTCGATATTGAAGACATTCTGTGCATTCCTATCACTACCATCGAAGTAGATAATCGCTCGACTCATCATTCGAAGGATGATGTGAACGTCAATAAAGTAATGGGATAGTTCTCAATAAGATACTCTAAAAGTAGATACTCTCTTGATTTTCAAGCTTGTAAGCTCCAGCACCGACTGCATTACCATCGCTATTTTTCTGAGTTGCTGGTCCGATAATATATTGCACGGTCTGATTTAGGTCGTCGATATATTCCTCCACGTAGCGTGGCGCACCAGAATCACCTCCAAACTGGGCGTCAGATGTCAGAACAAGATCAGTCAAATCTTCAGAACCACTAATATCGCAGGTAATAGTTGTAGATAACCCGATGACTCTCTCTCCGGTCGTCAGTTGTGACTTTTGACCGTACTTACGAACGGAGTAATCATACTCGTCTCGCATTCTCTGCAACTCCTTCTTCGCAACCGCTCCATCGATGTAACCCGGCTGATTATAAATGCCAGACCCTATCTCGAAATCGGATTCACGAGCATCCGCAATCGCAACGTCGTGAGATTGCCAATCGTCCGTAACCACTCCAAATTTTTCGTCGTCCGAGTACGCTGCGTTGTTGTCCAAGGTAGGGTCACAGCGACCGCTTTCGGTAAACATATGTCTCGCGGTCATTATTCGTGTCGAACCACCGTACGTGACTTTGCTAGTCAACGTTGCTTCGTTGTCGAAAGCTCCTCCCGACATTCCGCCTTCTAGAACTGTCGTATCATGCAGTTTCATGGCAGGTTCAACAGAAATTGGCACGTTGTCTATTGATTCCGGCACTGCCGCTCGTACCTTGTCAATATCAGATTTTGCCCGAACAACTACCTTTCCCGTTCGATAATTTTTGGTCAACTTGTCCCCCGGGACTTGCTCGACAGCTTCTACCTCAGGAGTTCGTAGGAACGTTTCACAGAGGTCATCTACGACTTCGTCCACGAGTTTCGTACGCTCAAACCAGCTTCGAGAGACACTTTGCCAAGCAATCACCTCTCCATGAGATTGATACTTCGGTATTTCCACAACTTTCTCGCCACGGCCACTAGTAATACCGGTGCCGAGTAGACTTAAGCTACCAGCGGCTACTGATCGGAGGGTCGCTCTTCGGGAAGCTAACAATCTGTCCGCGTTATTATTTCTCATATATCGTTGTTATATTCATACCGTAAATAATTAAATGAAATATGATTTTGAGGCCTCTACTCTGCTATCGCACTAGTGTCCAGATTAGCCTCAGAGTCCTCACCTCCGGCGATCAGCATCACAAAACCGACAACTCAAGTACGGCCCTGTCACAGAACACATACGTCTGTGGTTGCCGATTACGATAGTATCGAGCAGACAAGCCGAAGGTGGTCACACCGATTTGACTCACGCTCCCGCGACGCTGGCGAGATAACGGGACTCGAAATCGTCCAAGAGCCGGAGATGGCCGAGTTGCGCCACTTCAGCGCGGAGTTACAGCCGATACAATAACACGGTCGAACTTTCCTATTCAGACGCCCTCGACCGTCTCGCGGTAGGCGTTGACGTGGGCGACGATTTGCTCTATCTCGGACGCTTCGAGGTCCCCTTCGAGTTCACGGACGTTGTGCGTGATTCTGGCGAGACCCCCGTGGTCGGGACCGTCCTCGGCGTCTGCCATCTTCCGCAGTCGGTCGGCGTACTCTGCGAGTTGCTCGTCGGTCTCGGCGTCGTCGGTGTGTTCGCGTGCGTCTTCGAGTTTCGCGGCGGCCTTCCTGAGTTGTTCTCTGCTCACGGGTGCCTGTTCGTCGGTCTCCGACAAAGTGTTTCTGACGGCGGCGCGTTTTGGTGGGAGACCCCGTTAATTGGTGTCAAAGAGCCACTTATCGAGGGAATAATCACGCTGTAGACGGAGGGACGAGCGCTTATCTCACGGCTAATAATGGTCGAGCGGGAGATAGTGGCGCGTATGACCGAGAAAGACGACCGCCGACGCTTCTTGCAACTCGGTGGAACTGCGCTTGTCGGTGCGTTAGCGGGCTGTAACAGCGTGATGAACGGCGATTCGAACCAGACGACCACGGGAAGAGCGACCAGCGGTTCGACCATGGGAACGATCGAAAAGTCCACGACGACGGAAACTCAGACCGCGAGACCGACCGAAACGACGGTCAAAGACCCGACAGCAGCCAACGTCTCCTTCCAGAAGCCGGGCGGTGTCATCTCGTCGGTTTCGATACCGAAGCAACCGACCTCGTACAAGTACCCCGTCATGGGGTCTGACGACGCCCCACTCACTCTCACCTTCTACGGAGGGTGGAAGTGCCCCTATACGCACAACTTCGCCATCAAGTACATGGAGACGTTCCTGAAGAAGTACGTGAAAACGGGGAAGGTCCAACTTCGTTTCCGCGGCGTGGCGTACAACGACGGCGAACCGTTCCACGGCCCGGACGAACCTCGGCTCGCACGGGCAGGATTGGCCGTCTGGACCGCCGAGCCAAAATCGTTCTGGGACTTCTTCGACCTCTGGTTCCACAACCAGCAGCGCGACTCCGGATGGGCGACCACCGAGAACATCCTCGCTGTTGCGAAAGAGGCGGGCGTGTCCAAGCAAGCCCGGAAGTGGGTCGTCGAGGCCATCCAGACCGGGAAGTATCAACGCCACATCGACCAGACGATGAAGCAAGTCAAGCAGATACCGATTCCCACGATTCCGAGGATCGTCGTAGACGGGAAGCCGCTCTCGCCGAACACCGAGCGAAAGAAACTGGAGCGTGCGATAAACGCCGCGCTCGGCACCGAATCGGGCACGACGACCGAGACGACGACCACGGACGGGACCGAGACGACGAGCGACACCACTACGGAGTCCACTGAGACGACAACGACGACTACAGAAACCTCGACCACATCCGCTACCACCACGACGAGCGATACGACGACGAACTCGACGACTACGACTACGACAACAACAACGACAAACTCGACGACTCAGAACACGAGTACGAGCGGTAACTCTACTGCCGACCGCTGGTGGCACGACCTGTTTTAGGCACCCGTCTCCTCGGACTTCGACTCCGAACGACGGGTGAGTTAGCTCCCGCCTAGCACGCGCTTGAAGAGCGTGAACGTCAACAGGGTGAAGAACAGCCCGTTTAGCATCCCCTGCGACGCCGCCATGATTCGAGCGAGCCAACCGTGTGGGCCGATATTCCCGTAGCCGATGGTGCTGAAGCTGATGTAGCTGTAGTAGACGCCTTTGAACAGCACTTCGCCGGGGTTTGGTGCGTTCCAGATGACGCCCGCACCAGTTTCGAGCGGGCCACCCATGACGTAGAGGACGCCGAACGCCAGCGGGAGCAGGAAGGTGAACGCCGCGATTCGGGGGAGGCGGTTCCCGTACCCACACGTTATCTGCATGAAGAGGTTCAAGCCGACGCTCGCGCCCTTCTTCACGCGGCCCCACCCGTTCAGCGAGTACTCCCGGAGCGTGATTTCGATGTTCTTCTTGCGGTTGTAGAAGTACCGCTTGAACTCGAACTCGCGGCTCGCGGGCGTGCCGCCCATCGCGTTGGCGCTGTCCTGTGCTTTGCGGTACGTCTCCTCGATCGTGATTTCTTTGGAGGTCAGTAACCCGATACCGAATCGAGATAGCTAATCGACACGACTTTCGGGGCTGGCCGAGAACCGCCGCCGATGGCGACGCTCTCCCCGTGGCGACTCGTTCGGAACCCATACACGAGAGCAGCGTATGACTTTCTCGCGCGCCACGGAGTCAAAGTCTCGAAGATGCACCTGTACGGGGCGAATTTGGACGATTTCGAGGCCGAACAAACAGCGTTCGAGACGGTCTCCTTCGACGTCCGGGCCTCCGACGAACTGACCCCACCGCCGAGTCAGGACGCAAGTGCGCTAACTTGCGAGGACGACGTAGTCGTCGCAGTCGCCGACGGGGACCCCGTGGGCTTCCAGACGCTCAGTCTCGACAGAGCTGTCTACATGTCGCCGGTAGAGCGCGAATTGGAGTTCGAGGCGTTCCTCTGGGGATTGTACGTCACGCCGAACTACCGAAGACGCGGCATCGCCACGGAACTGATTCGTCGGTCGCTCGCGCTAGCGAGGGAGCGCGGTGCCGACGAAGCCTACACGTTGGTTGCACTCGACAACGGCATCTCGAAACGCGCGCTGACCACGAACGGCTTCGAACCAAGCCGCGAAGTGTCGTACTACAAGTTTCGAAGATTCGAAAGGAGGGTCGAGCGGGCGCTGTGAACTGCTCGTCCGATTCACCCACCAAGATACAACCGCCCGACCTCCTCGTCTTCGAGCAACTCCGTCCCAGTCCCCGAGTACTGTATTTCGCCGCTGGCCAGCACGTAGCCCCTGTCGGCTACCGACAGTCCCTTCTCGGCGTTTTGCTCGACCAGCAGAATCGTCGTGCCCAGTTCGTTCAGGCTCTCGATGCGGTCGAACACCTGCTCCATGTAGGTAGGTTCCAGTCCGATGCTCGGTTCGTCGAGCAACATCAGTCGCGGTTCGACCATCAGCCCTCGTGCGAGTTCGAGTAGTCGTCGCTCGCCGCCCGAGAGCATCCCCGCCTCCTGTTCGCGCAGGTCGGCCAGTCGCGAAAATTCGTCGTACAACTCCTCGGCGCGACGAGTCGCACGCTCGTCGTCGTCGAAGACGTAGCCGCCCATCAGCATGTTCTCGTGGACGGTCATCTCCGAGAAGACCGACGAGGACTGGAGGACGTAAGCCATCCCCGACCGCAGACTCGCTTGCGGACTGCGCCCGGTTACGTCGTCGCCGTCGAACGAAACGCGGCCGTCGAACACGTCCGCGAAACCGTAGATTGCCTTCATCACGGTACTCTTTCCCGACCCGTTTGGGCCGACGAGACAGGCGATTTTCTCTTCTGGGACGACCAAATCCACGTCGTGGACGACCGTCGTATTCCCGTAGCCCGCCGTGACTCCGTCGAGGTTCAGCAGTGGTTTCGCTTCCACCGCTGCTTTCTCTCCCGCCATCACTCTCTCCCCAGATACGCGTCCAAGACGCGCTCGTTCGACTGGATTTCTTCCGGCACTCCCGCCGCGATTCGCTCGCCGTGCGCGAGGACGTACACCCGGTCGGACACGTCCATCACTACGTCCATGTTGTGTTCGATGAGGAAGATGGTCAGTCCCTCGTCGTTGGCCTCGCGGATGTAGTCGAGCAGTCGGCGAATCATCGAGGGGTTGATGCCGCCCGCCGGTTCGTCCATCAACAGTACGTCCGGGTCGGTCATCAGCACCATCACGAACTCTAGCAGTTTCTGCTGGCCGAAGCTCATCCGCCCGGCGCGCATCCCGCGCAGTTCCCACAGGTTCACGTTCCGAAGCAGCGTCTCGGCACGTTCACGCGCCGCATCGCTCGGCGGTCGCATCAGTCGTCCCAGCGACCGGTCCTCGCTCGCCGCGACGAGGGCGTTCTTCTCGACGGTCATCCCGTCGTAGATGCGCGTGTGCTGGAACATCCGTCCGAGGCCAGCAGACGCAACCTTGTGTTCTGCCCACCCGGTAATCTCCTCGTCCCGAAGGTAGACAGACCCCGAGTCGGGACGAGTTCTCCCTGCGATGCAGTCGAACAGCGTCGTCTTACCTGACCCGTTCGGGCCGATGAGACCGACGATTTCTCCGTCGAAGATTTCGGCGTCCACGTGGTCTACCGCGGTCAGACCACCGTATCGCTTGGTGATGCCTTCGACGCGGAGGACCGGGTCGTCTCGGGTCGTACTCGTGGTGTCAGTCGCCGCGTGGTCGGTAGTCGCCGCAGACTGTTCGCCAGCGTCGGAACTCACGAATCGGTCACCTCCGCTTCCTCCTCGCTTGTGTCCGCACCGACTCTGTAGTACTCCATCCCGCTCGCGCGCTCTTCGAGTGTGCCGACGATTCCCTCCGGTAAGAGCAACACCGTGGCGATGATGATGAGTCCCAGCGCGACGAGTTGCCACCCCGGAAACATCGTGTTCACCGCGAAGATGACCAGCGTGAGCGCGAACGCGCCGACGATTGGTCCGGCGACGGTGCCCGCGCCGCCGATGAGCGCCATCGTGATGAGTTCGACGTTCCAGCCGAGGTTGTACGCAGTCTGAGGGTCGATGAAGGTGTTGTACGCACCCCACGCGCCGCCGACCCACCCCGTGAAGAGTGCCGAGAGCATCCACGCCGCCGTCTTGTAGTACGTAGTGTCGAATCCCATCGCTATCGCGCGGTCCTCGTCGTCCCGCACCGCGTTCAGCACGTAGCCGAATCTGGTCCGGGTGAGATAGAGGACGACGGCGACTTCGACGGCAAGGATGACGAGGAAGACGTAGTAGAACGTCTCTTCGGGCGGGATATCGAGCAGTATCTTCCCGCTCGCGCCGCCCGTGAACTCGAAGTTCCGACTGAGTTGAATCGCCACGAGCAACACACCGAGCGTAGCGATGGCGAAGTAGCCCCCGCGAAGGCGGAGCACTGCAAGACCGATGACGAGCGCGAACCCCACCGCGACGAATCCGGCGGCGAAGACGGCCATCGGAAAGGCTACTCCCACGTCTTTCAACAGAATCGCCGTCGTGTACGCGCCGAAACCGAAGAAGGCCATGTTGCCGAAACTCGGATAGCCGGTCTGGCCGCCGACGAGGTCCCACGACAGGGCCAGCACGGCGAACACCAGCATGTCGGCGACGACGGTCATGTAGAAGCCGGAGAGCCCGAACACTGGCAGGAGAGCGCCGACAACCACAAACACTGCGAGGATGACCCACGCGTAGCGACTTGTCGCCGCGAGCAGGTGTGAGAGACCGCTCTCCGTCGTTCGCTCGTTACTCATGTGCTTCGCCACCCTCCTCTATCGGCCTGCCGAACAGTCCGCTCGGCCTGACGAGCAACAGCACGATAAGAAGCGAAAAGCTCACTGCGAGCGTCCACTGACTCCCCGCTAATCCGGCGGTCAGTTCTTCGACGGACCCCAACAGCAAGCCCCCGACGAGCGCGCCGGGGACGCTCCCCAACCCGCCGAAGACGACGATGACGAAGCTCTTCAGCGTGTACACCAACCCCATCTGGGGCTGGACGTTCAGAATCATCGCCACGAAGCTCCCCGCTCCGCCCGCGATGGCCGCCGAAAGACCGAACGTCACTGCGCGCGTATGAGCCACGTCGATGCCGACCAGTCGTGCGGCTTCGGGGTTCTGCGCCACCGCACGAATCGCTCGCCCGCGACGCGTTCGTCTGAGATACGTCCAAAGCGCGAGTGTGAGGACGATAGCTCCGACGAAGGCAATCAGCTTCATCTTCGGAATCACGACGCCAGCGACGACTATCGAGGGGTCCGCGAACCCGACCGTGACGGCCCGTGGCGTGGCGGACCACGCCTGAATGGCCAACTGTTGGATGACGATGCTGACGCCGAAGGTCACCAGCAACGTCAGAAACAGGTCGGCGTCCGTGACCCGCGAGACGAGCAGTCGCTGGAGTAGGTAGCCGACGACGTACAGCACCGCGACTGCGACCGGAACGGTCAGCAACAGGAGCCACGGCGACTGCAAGCCCGAGAACGCGACTAGCCAGTAGGTGACGTAGCCGCCCAGCATCAGCAACTCGCCGTGTGCGAGGTTGATGATACCGACGACTCCCCAGATGAGTGCGAAACCTACCGCGACGGCCGCGAACAGCGCCCCGACGAGCAGGCCGTTCACGACGAACTGTGCGACAGCCATCCGTCGTTACCGTTCCGACCAGTCGGGCATCGGGTAGATAGGCGAACGCTGCTGAACTTCTTCGGGCCAGACGATGGTCTTCTGAGACCCGGCGGGACCGCCTTCTCCCCCCGTCGCGGTGCCGTTCGCCGTCTGGTTCCCAGTCTGGGTTGCAGTGGCGTTCGCGGGGGCGTCAGCAGTTTGTCCCCCTCCACCCTGTTGTGGCTGCCACTGGTAGACGAGCATGTTCTTGCTGATGACGCCGTTCTGGCCGAACGAAATGTCACCGTACGCGCTGGTGAACTGGATGTCTCGGATGGCGTTCCTGACGTTCGTCGGGTTCAGTTCGTTCACTTGCTGGAACGCTCGCTGGAACGTCTCGATGACGGCTGCGCCCGCGGCATTGTGGTAGTCGGGGTCGTAGCCGTACTCGTCCTGAATCGCGCTGACGAACTCGCCGGTCGAACCGTAGACGCTGTCCTCGAAGTCTGCGTTGATAGCCCACGAACTTGGGCCGTACATGTAGTCGCCGTTCGCTCCGGTCTGTTCCTTGAACGACGCAGTGAGACTTCCGACCGTCGCCATCGCCATATCCACGTCGACGTTCTGCGCCTCCATCTGGCGCGCGAGGATGACCGCGTGCTTCTGGTGGGCCGCGAGGATGAGTACGTCTGCGGGACTGCTCCGAACCCGTCCAAGCAGTGTCGAGAGGTCCGACGTTTCGCTCGGGAAGGTCTGGTCCACCGGAATGTTCACGCCGACTTCGTTCAACTTCTGGCGTGCGCCCTCCGCGGAACTCTGGCTGAACGTGTCGCTCTCTGCGAGCAGTGCCGCCGCCTGCGGCGGATTCTCTTGGGCCATCGCCATGTCGATGCTCGACAACGGATACTTGTCGGCGGTCGGGAGGAGGCCGAAAATCCACTCGTTGCCTTGACTGAAGATTTCCGGACTCGCGCCGCCACCCTCGACCATCGGCTTCTGACTGCGGGCCGCCACTGCGCTCGCCGGAAGCGTGACCGTACTCGAATACGGCCCGAGCAGGTAGTTCACCCCTTCGCGGTCGATGAGTTCTTGATAAATCGCGCGACTAGTCGAGGCGTCGCTCTCGTCGTCCCGCAGTATCATCTCCAACTGGTAGGTGTTGCCGTCGCCCGCCTCGACGCCGCCCGCCTCGTTGATTCGCTGGATGGTCAACTCGTACGAATCCTGATACAGTTGTCCGAGGTCCGCGTTGTCCCCCGAGAGACTCATCGAGCCGCCCAGCGTAATTGTCTGATTCTGTGCCGCCGCACTCCCCATTCCAGTCAGTACCGTGACGCTCGTCGCCCCCGTCGCCTTGAGGTACTGCCGTCGTGACGTGTCGGTTTCCATCGCTCCGCAAGTGGCACGGCATGGCAACACATAACAGTAATTATTATTCGTTTTGTATTGCTCCGAGAAAGCGCAGATAAACGGAGACGAGGTCGGAGAAATGTGTTATTTGTGCTGATATTTCGCGTTCGGTAGGGATAGATTGCTCAACGGGAGTACAACAGAAGTGCGACTAAAAACACCAGAAAGAGGGGGATGCTCCACACGACAGATTCGAATGGTGCGCTGAACAGTACGATTGCGCCCATGGCGACGAACTCTACTGCCACCAAGACGCTGAGGGCTTTGGCTTGGCTGGCCATCTTGTGAGAAGTACCTCGCGTCAACAATGTAACTCTACTGGGTAGGGTATCACTCGTGGCCCGACACCCGAACGGGTTCGTACGGCTCTTCGAGATACGCCAAGTCGCCCGACGAGAGGTCTATTTCGAGTGCTTCCACCGCGTCCTCTAGATGCTCGACACTCGTCGTGCCGACGATTGGCGCGTCCACCCAGTCTTGGTGGAGCAACCACGAAAGGGAGATTTGGGCCATCGTGACGCCCCTGTCGGCCGCGAGTTCCTTGACGCGCTCGTTGATCTCGTCGCCGCCACCCTCGCGGTAGGGGTGTCGGTACATGTGTTCTTCCGTCTCGCCGCGCTTCGTCGCGTCGATGTCCTCGTGGGGCCGAGTGAGGTAGCCACGCGCGAGGGGACTCCACGGCATCACACCGACACCCTCCTTTTGGCAGAGTGGGAGCATCTCGCGCTCCTCCTCTCGATACACGAGATTGTAGTGGTTCTGCATCGAGACGAACCGGTCGAGTCCGAGTCGCTCGCTGGTGTGGAGTGCGTCTGCGAACTGGTGGGCCCACATCGAACTCGCGCCGAGGTACCTGACCTTCTCGCGGCGCACGGCGTCGTCTAGCGCGCGGAGGGTCTCCTCGATGGGGGTGTCGTCGTCCCAGCGGTGAATCTGGTAGAGGTCGATGGTATCCATGCCGAGCCTGTCGAGGGAGTTCTCCAACTCCTGCTCGATGGCCTTCCGGGAGAGACCGCCCGAGTTGGGGTCCTCGTCGTCCATCTGGAAGTAGCACTTCGTGGCGACGACGCTCTCGTCGCGGCGGCCCTCCAGAGCGTCGCCCAACACGCGCTCGCTCTCGCCGTTCGAGTACATGTTCGCCGTGTCGAAGAAGTTGATTCCGAGGTCGATTGCGCGCTCGATTATCTCCTCGCCGTCCTCGGGGTCCAGCACCCACGGCCGCCAGTCGCTGTCGCCGAAGCTCATGCAACCCAGACAGATGCGGCTTACTTCCAGTCCCGTGTCGCCGAGCGTCGTGTACTCCATGCGCGTGCTATCGCGGAGCGAACTGAAAAAACTGCGTACGGCGGCAGGCTTGCACAGCAAGCCAGCGCACTTTTGGCTCCCGAGCGCCAAAGAGTGCTACCCATGACCACCGACAGCGACGGAGAACCAATCGAAGTGAACGTCTCCGAGGAACCACCCGGATTAGAGCGCGCTCGCGCGGCCAGTAACTTGCTCGACGAGGCCGTCGAACTACCGGTCGTCAACTACAAGGTCGGACTCGACCCGATGCTCGGCCTCATGCCGGTCAGCGGCGACGCCGCCTCCGCCGCCCTCTCGCTGTACGTCGTCGCCGAGGGTGCCCGGATGGGGGCTTCCACCGGGACCATCGCTCGAATGCTGGCCAACGTCGGCATCGACTTCGCCGGGGGCGTGGTCCCAATCGCTGGGACGGTGTTCGACGCCGTCTGGAAGGCCAACGAGCGCAACGTGAATCTGCTCGAAGAAGAGTTCGGCGCGGAGTAACGAAGTTCGGTACGACTCAATTGAGTCGCACCCAGCAGTAGCCGTACTCCCCCAAGTCGAACCGCCACCCGTCCTCGACTTCCTGGAGTTCGGACCCGTCGAACAATCGTGTCGGCGACCCTTCCAAGTCGAGCGTCACCGTAGTCTCCTCGTCGCCGAGATTGTGGACCGCGACGAGCGTTCCAGTCTCGCTCCGTGGCCCCGTGCCGCCCCGCATCCGGTGAGCGAACACCGCATCGTCAGTCGTTTCCAGAACTTCGCAGTCACCACTCCCGATTTCGGGGCACTCGCGGCGAACGTGAATCAACCGCGAGAACCAGTGGAGCAACGAGTCTGGGTCGCCACGCTGGTCGGCGACGTTGACCGATTCGTAGCCATAGTCGTCACCCGAGACGACTGACCGGACCAGTTCGTCGGGGTCTGCGGTCGAAAATCCGCCATTCTTCTCGCTCGACCACTGCATCGGAACGCGAACCGCGGTTCGACCCGGTAGCGAGAGGTCGTCGCCCATGCCGATTTCGTCACCGTAGACGAGCAGTGGGGTCCCCGGCAACGAGAAGAGCAGACTGTACGCGAGTTCGAGTCGGTCTCTGTCGCCGTCGAGCATCGGTGCGAGTCGGCGACGGATGCCCCGACCGTAGATTTGCATCGACTTTTCCGGTGCGAACTCCGCGAAGACGGCCTGCTGTTGGGCGCGTGCCAGTCGTCCGACGTTGAGTTCGTCGTAGTTGCGAAGGAAGTTCGCCCACTGACCACCGACAGGGACCTCCGGCAGCATGTCGAGGACAGTCTCCAGCGGTGCGGCGCGTTCCTCTGCGAGCGCCAACACGAGGTACGCGTCGAGCAGGAAGTTCAGCAGGACGTTCAACTCGTCTCCGTCTCCGAAGTACGCAGCTAGTTTGTCGGGCGCGTCGTCGGCCTCGCCGAGCAAGATGGCGTCGTCGCCTCGACGTTCGACGAACTTTCTCATGTCTCGGAGGACGCCGTGGGGGTCGTCTAGTTTCGTTCGTTCCAAGCCGCCCTTGTTGTCGATGAGGAGCGTCGCCGCATCGACGCGGAACCCCGAGACGCCGAGCGCGAGCCAGAAGCCCATGATTTTGCGTATCTCCTCGCGGACGGCGGGGTTGGCTGTGTTCAAATCCGGCTGGAAGTGGTAGAACCGGTGGTAGTAGTGCTTCTCGGCGACCTCGTCGTAGCTCCAGATGGTGTCCTCCTCGCCGGGAAACACCGCGCCGCGCTGTGGGTCCGGTTGGTCCGGCGGGTCGTCGGTCCAGATGTAGTAGTCTCTATACGGAGAGCCCGGGTCGCGGCGGGCCTCCTGAAACCACGGATGCTGGTCGGAGGTGTGGTTGACAACCAAATCGACGATGACCTCGATGCCCCGACGGTCGGCCTCGCGGAGAAACTCCACGAAGTCGCCCAGCGTCCCGTGTCGCTTGTCCACCCCGTAGTAGTCGGTCACGTCGTAGCCGTTGTCCCGGTTCGGCGACGGGTAGAACGGCAACAACCAGATGCTGTCGATGCCGAGTCCCGCGAGGTAGTCTAGTCGCTCTGTCAGTCCCTGAAAGTCGCCGACGCCGTCGCCGTTTCCGTCCGCGAACACTTCCACGTCGATGGCGTAGAAGACGGCGTTTTCGTACCAGCGGTTCTTCGTCCCCATAGGTCCCAGGGAGACGTGTCGGCGGCGATTCCCAAAACTGGTTGGGTCCCAGAGAGTGTCACATGAATTTCGAGGCGGAAGCCCACGGCTTTAGCCGTGGGAGAAAGCCAACATGGTACGAGTCTCTCCTCGAACGATTGCCTGCCGACTCCCCCACCATTAAGTAACTCAGTGCCGTAATGTGAAGTGTCGTGGAATACCGGCGAACCGCCGTCATCAAACTCAACACATCCTCGGACGACGATTCAGCACTCCGAGAGACGGTCGAACAATTCAAACACTGCGCAAACCGCGCAAGCAACTGGTGTTGGCACGGGCGTCGCCAGACTCCGCAGGAGTCTGGCTGCCAACCAGAAACGCGGAACGTTTCTGGTGACGACGACGTCTACCACGTTACCTCGAAAGCAAACGCCGAACGCGCCCTCTACGACCCACTCCGCGACGAAACCGACCTGACCGCGAATCTCGTTCAGAAAGGGATTCGCAGGGCAGTCGAAGCCGTCAAGAGTGGTGTCGAACGACTCAAACGTGGCGAAAGTACGTCGAAGCCATACTTCTCGGCGGACAGTGCGGTGTATGACAAGCGGTCTGCGACTTTCCACCGCGACCACGTATCGCTGTCCACCGTAGATGGGCGCGTCGAGTGCGATTACATTCTTCCCGACGACCCGGAGAAACCGCCGACCAAGTACGTCTCCGACGACGATTTCGAGTTTCGAATGGCCTCTCTCCAGTACCGCGACGGTGACTGGTATCTCCATGCCTCCATGCGAAAAGTCGAAGCAGACGAGGAGTCGTCTGAACCGGACACTAAGCACAGAACAGTCCTTGGTGTGGATTTAGGCGTCAACAACCTCGCCGTCGCTTCGACCGGGCAGTTCTGGTCGGCAGACGAATTCAACCACTGGCGTCGAGAGTACGAGAAACGTCGTGGGTTGCTCCAACAGTGTGGTTCGAGACACGCCCACGATAACATCGAATCCGTTGGGCGAAAAGAGACTGGACGGTTCGAGATGCACCTACACACGGTGGCAAACGAACTTCTTGAAGAAGCCGTCGAGAACGACTGTTCGACCATCGTCTTCGAGAACTTGACCCACATTAGGGAGAACGTCCCTGAATCGACGTGGCAACACGTTTGGGCGTTCAGACGCCTATACGAGTACGTCGAGTACAAGGCTGAGGAGTACGGTCTGAACGTCGAGCAAGTTCCGCCGGAGAATACGTCGAAGCGGTGTTCGACGTGTGGGTTTACGCACGGTAACAATCGGTCGGGAGAGTCGTTCGAGTGTCAGAAATGCGGATATGAGAACCACGCGGACTACAACGCGAGCAAGAATATCGGCTTTCGGTATCTCCGTCGTCGGCAAAACGCAGACGATGGAGGCGCACCCGTAGGTGTTGCGCTAAATCGCGGGACGTTGAACGTGAGTGGCGAGTATTCGCCCGCCAGCGATGGTCAGAACGGGAGTCCACGCGAAAGCCCACGACTTTAGTCGTGGGTTACTTACTGCGGAACGTACTGAGTATCACACTGGGAGAAAGCACATGTCAACAGCGGCCGACTTCGAGCTATGGCCGACAGAACCATCACGACTGGTGCGACCGGAGAGACGCAGGCACCGCCGGACGAAGCTATCGTCCAGTTCGACGCCAAGGCAGTCGAACCGGACGTACTGAGCGCCCGCCGCGTCGTCGCCGAACAGTCCGGAGAACTTCGCACGGCGCTCGCCGAAGTTGGAATCTCCGAAGAACGAATAAAGACTGCCCAGTTTCGAGTGACCCAACGACGACCGCACAGTGGACCGGAGACGAACCGAGACCCCGACGAACTGCCGTACAAGGGAAGAGAGAGTCTCGTCGTCACGCTCCACGACCTCGACGCGGTTGGAGACGTACTCTCGGCGGCAGTCGAGAAAGCGGGTGTCGAAATCGACACGGTAAGCTTCGGGTTCCAGACCGAGACGAAGCGAGAACTCGAACGGGAGGCGCTCACAGACGCCGCGACGACGGCACGGCAGAAAGCCGAGGCGGCTGCCGACGCTGAAGGTCTCACCGTCGAGGGCGTCGTCTCGATGACGACTGGGGAGGACGTTCAGCCACGTCGAACGGCCGCCGGTCTCGGAGCAGAAGTCGCCACGCAGTCGGCCGCACCGAGTAGTGGTCCCCTCGACGTGTCGGTGGCCCTCGAAGCGACCTACGAACTGCGCGAGGACTGACTACGGACGCCGCGAAGCGTCAGGCAAAATCTCGTCCTGCCCGAACTCCCGCCCGCAGTTCGTGCAGTGATACCAGCCGAGTCCGCGCTTCTCGACGGTACGCTTTCGCCCGCAGTTCGGGCAGGCGATGTCCACGAGGAGGGTCATTTTCGACCTGTACGGGACGCGCTCCATCGACTTGAGAGTATCTGCAGGTGCGTGAAACGTTCGCCAGACCGCAAAACCGTTGGGTCTGCGATACGAACGGAATACAAATGGAGATACGAGGGGACACGGTCATAATCGAGAAGGAGCCGAGCGGGTTGGACGAACTCGTACTCAACGTGACCGAAACTTTGGAGGACCTCAAAATAACGTACTCCGTCGTCAGCGGCTACATTGCCGTGCTGTTCGGGCGGTCTCGAGCGACAGAGGACATCGACGTGATAACCGAGCCATTCTCCGAAGCGACCGCAACCGAGTTGTCTGCTCGACTTCGTGACGCGGGGTATTGGGGATCTGCGATGCCGTTAGATTCCATGTACGAGATGCTGAACGACGAGTCCATAATTCGTATCGCAGAAGACGGACACCGCGTTCCGAACGTCGAACTGAAATTTGCAGGTGACAAGTACGACCGCGCTTCGCTGGCGAACACGATAACCGTTCGACTGAACGACCGGGAACTACGCGTCGGCGAACTCGAGCTTCAGATAGCCTACAAACTCTACCTCGGGAGCCAGAAGGACTTCGAGGACGCCCTCTACCTTCATCGTCTCTCCGAACCAACGCTTAATAGCCTCAAGCTCGAAGAATACGCCGAAGAGCTAGACGTCACAGAAGAGTATGAGCAACTCACCCGAACTTGAGCAGAAACACGCCGACAACCGCCAGGAACGCTTAGAGTTCATCAAAGAGTGGGCCGACTACGTGCGCACCCATCCGGACGACGTGTGGGGACCACAAGTCAACAAGCTAGTGAACTCGCAGTTGGAGTCGGCGCGCCACTTCGAAGACGAGCGGCCCGACATGGACGAACTCAGAGAGTCGCCGCTGCTGAACCGCAACGGTGACGACGACGCCACCGACGACTAATTCTCCTCGTACTCAGTAACTGCTTTCCATTCGGTCTATCTTCGGGTCGGTGAACACGTCTTCCTCGTCGAAACTCGGCGACGAGAACTCAGAGATGACGGCTCCGTCCTCGCCCGCCACGAACCAGTGTCTGGTGTCCGGCGGGATGGTGTACTGCTCGCCGGGCGTGAGATGAATCTCCTCGCTCGCGGTGTAGTACTCGTCACGGAACGGCGGTTCGACGGTCGGATTTTGGAGTGTGCCGTCGCTCTCGCTTTCGCTCGCTTCCTCCCCTTCGACGTACAGATACACATCGCCCCAGCGACAGCGGAACGTCTCCTGTTTACCGGGGTAGTCGTCGAACGGCGGGTGTCGATGCTCGGGGCAGGTCTGCCCGTCGAACAGCACTAACTCCTTCGCACAATAGCGGTCGTTGTTCTCGTAGACGACGATTTCCGTGCCGACTTCTTCGAGACGGTCGAAACTGTAGTCTACGACTTCCATCTCGCGACGTTCGTCGCCTGTCAACACTACGCCAGCCTCGTGCAAGAGGTCGGCGGCGCGCTCGCGGGCCTGCTCGCGCTCGGCTTCACTGGTCATAGCGTTGCCTTCGGTCGGATTTCGTAAAACGCCCCCGGTAGGCGGGCGGGTCTCACGCGCTGGCTTCGAACCGTTACCGAAGAACACTCTCGCCCACAGAATTCTCGTCTGCGTGCTGGCAGTCGCACTCCGCGGGGAGTTCTCGAACGACGCGCTCGACCGTTCGCTTGATAGCCTGCTCGTTCTTCGCCGCATTCTCCAGAATTTCTTCGAGGCGGTCGGCCTCCTTGCCAAGCCAAACCCCGTAGTCCGTGACGCCGGTAATCGTCGCGTAGCACAACCCCGCCTCCCGTGCGAGCGCCGCCTCTGGGACAGTCGTCATCCCCACCACGTCGCCGCCCGACTCGTAGTAGAACCGGCTCTCGGCCTGCGTCGCGAACTGTGGGCCTTCGATGCAGACGTAGGTGCCACCGTGTCTCACCGACGCATCTGTCGCGCGCTCGGCCACGGACGCGAGGCTGTCGGCGAACCTCGGACAGTACGGCGAGCGAGAAATTGGGAAATCGATCTTGTCCGCTGGAACGAACGAAGCGGTGCGGTGTTTCGTCCGGTCGAGTATCTGGTCTGGCACCACGAGCGTCTGCGGAGATAACTCCTCACGGAGCCCGCCTACGGCGTTCGAGGAGACGATGCGGTCCACACCGAGTTCTCGCAGAGCGTAGACGTTCGCGCGATACGGGACCTCCGTCGGCGTGTACGTGTGGTCTGGGCCGTGGCGCGGCACGAACGCGATTTCCTGCCCGGCGAGCGTGCCGACTGTGATGGGGGCACTCGGGTCGCCGTACGGAGTCGAGACCGACTCCGTCCGCTCGTCGTCCAGCGAGAGTGCGTCGTAGATTCCGCTTCCGCCGATGAATCCGAACATGAGACGTGCCTACTGCCAGTATCGTGCTACGTGTGGGATAAGTTACTCGATTAGGCGTCCACCGCTCGGTTATCCCTCCAGTGGTCGCTCGACGCCCTCAGAGTCGAAGATTGCATCGACCACCCGTTGGACGCGGTTGGCCTCTTCGAAGGTGACGAGGTCGCCCTCGCCGCCGTCGAGCGACGACACGAACTCGTCTACGAGCGCGAGTGTGGTCGATTCGCGAGTGTCGTGAACGACCCGTTCGTCGTCTCCGGAGCCCTCGACCAGTTCGTACCACTTGCGGAGCGACAGTTGGGAATCAGAACCGAGAACGGTAATCGAGTTCTCCTCCTGCTCGTCGTGGTCGGTCACGAGGTCGATAGTGCCGTAGATGGCCTCGACTTCGAAGTAGCCCACAATCGAATCTTCGTACTTGTCGGGACCGCTGTAGGCGACTTCGGCACTCACGCGCTCGATTGGGCCAAAAATCTCCTGCACGCCGAAGAGAAAGTGCGTGCCGACCTCCCTGAGTGGTCCGCCCTGTTCTCGGCCTGCGAGCCAGTCCACGTCCTGCCAGTCGCGAGGCCATTGGGGGAACCGAAATTTGAGTTCGACCCGTTTCGGGTCGCCGATTTCCCCAGAATCGATTCGCTCGCGCATCTCCACGAACCCCGAGGTGTAGCGGAAGGGGAGGTTGATAGCAGTAACTTGGTCGCTATCTGCGGCAAGTTCGACCAGTTCCTGTCCACGCTCGGCGTCCTCCGCAATCGGTTTCTCGCAGATGACGTGCGTGTCGGCTTCGAGCGCGTAGGAGACGATTTCGTGGTGATTCGCCGGTGGCACTCCGACGTAGACCACGTCGATTGCGCACTGGTCGACGAGGTCGAGATAGTCGGTGAACGTCTCGCAGTCGTACTCCTCGGCGAACGCCTCGACTTTCGACTCGACGAGGTCGCACGCGCCCCAGACGTTCGTCCGCTCGTGTTCGGCGAACGACTCGGCGAGGCGGTTGCCGATGACTCCACATCCGACGATGCCAACGTCGTACATACGCCCACAGTTCGGCCGTCGCCATTTGTAGGTACAGGTTCCGGCCTACTCGAACAACTCCTCGTGGCGCGCGGCGAGGTCAGTGTACTCGCCCGACGAGTACGTCTCGAATATTTCGGCCGCATCGATGGTCGTTTCTTCGAGCGGCGTCACTCGTGCCGGAACGCCCCGGGCGAACGATTCCGGTGGAATCTCGTACTCCTCTGGAACGACCGTCCCGGACGCGACAATTGACGCCGAGCCAATCGTCACGCCCGTGTTGACCGTGGCGTTGAACCCGACGAGCGCGCCGTCTTCGACCGTCGCGTCGTTCAGCACCGCGCCGTGGCCGACCATCGCGCGTTCGCCGACGCTCGCGGCGTGCAAGACGGCGTTGTCGCCGACGTGTGACTGTCGGCCGATTCGAACCGGTGCGACGTCCCCACGGAGTACGACGCCCGGCCAGACGCTGGCGTCCGCTTCGACTGTCACGTCGCCGACGAGCGTGGCCTCGCCGCTGACTCGCGCATCGTCGTGGACGGTCGGTGCTGTCCCCTCGAACTCGTAGTGGCCCCCCATGGAGAGAGACACGACGACATCGCCGATAAGGATTTGTCCGTTCGCGTCGCCTATTACTGGGATGTACAAAGCACAGATTTCTGACGGCGAACAGATAGAGTGCGCCGATTACGAGACAGACAACACGGGAGCCACGCTGTACGACGAGGAGGGGAATTTCATCGCGTTCGTCCCCTACACGCATCTTCTCTACGTCGGCCGAGTCACAGAGGATGGCCAGATGGTCTGGTAAGTTCGAATCAACGAAACTGCCCTCACGCTCGCTCGACCATCGCCTCGTCGCGGGTCCGGACCCGAACAGGTTCGGTTCGGTCGGCCATCGCTAGTGCGTCGTCCAACTTACTCTCCGTTTCCGCGTACACTGTGAACAGTGGGTCTCCGGCCGAAACTTCGTCGCCGACGCGTCGCGGGAGCGTCACGCCTGCTCGCCGGTCTTTCGGGGCACCCGCTCGTCGGGCGAGTTCGCTGAGCAGTGGCGAATCGACGTGCGTGACCAGTCCGTCGTGGTCTGCCGGAACAGTCTCACGCTCGTCGCCGGGGACGAGGTCCGACAGCGACACGTCCGGGTCGCCCCCTTGCGCGGCGGCGATTTCGCGGAATTTGGCGGCCGCACGACCGGAATCGAGGATTTCGGTGGCACTCTCCTCGACCCCACAGAGGTCCAGCAAGAGAGTGGCGAGTCGGACGCTCTTGAGTCGAAGGTCCTCTGGACCGTCGCCGTCGAGGACGGCCAATACGTCACGGGCTTCCAACACCGGGCCGATACCGCGGCCGATGGGCTGGTTCCCGCGTGAGAGGACCGGCACGACGTTCATGTCGAGGTGGTCGCCGACGCGTTCGAAGTCGGCCGCGAGGTCACAAGCCTCTGCGTGGCCATCAACCTTCGCACCTTCGCCGTACGGGACGTCCACCAGGACGTGTGTCGAGCCTGCGCTGTACTTCTTCGAGAGAACCGACGCGATGAGTTGCCCCGGCGGGTCGAGCGAGAGCGGATTTTCGGCGCGAATTATCTTGTCGTCTACGGGAGAGAGTTCGACGGCACCACCCCAGACGAGACAGCCACCGGTCGATTCCACGATGGCTCGCAGTTCCGCAGTACTGAAGTCCACGTCGCAGAACACCTCCATCGTGTCGGCCGTCCCGGCGGGCGACGTGACCGCGCGTGAGGACGTCTTCGGAATCTTGACCCCTGCTTCCGCGACGATGGAGACGAGAATCGGCGAGACGCGGTTCCCTGCGACGCCGCCGATGGAGTGTTTATCCGCGATTATCGGATCGTCCCACGACAGTTTCTCGCCGATAGCTGCCATCGCCTCCGTGAGGTGGGTCGTCTCGGCGTCCGAGAGACCGTTCGCGTAGACGCCCGAGACGTACGCCGAGAGTTCCACGTCGTTCAGTCGGTCCGCGTCGATGTCTCTGACGATAGCGCGCAACTCGTGGGCGTCGAGTTCGGCGTCGTCTAACTTCGCTCGGATGTACCGGACCGAGTTCGGACGCGTCGCTGGCGTCACTTCGACTAGACCGCTGACGTCCCCGAGTCGCCGAGTCACGCCGAGTGTCCCTGGTTCGACCAGTTCGTCGGTGACCTCCACGATGCCGATGCTCGTCTGACCGTCGGTCCGGAGTTGGACGCGGTCGAGCGGATGAACGCCGATTTCCGCCGCATCGGCCCCGTTGAGCAAGACAGTCGGGAGGTGAGTGCCGATGTCGATTTCGGTAGCGACCAGTTCCATGCGAATCGTTCGACGCCATTCGCAATAAATTCGGGATTCGTCGAACGCCGTCGAGCAGTCGTACCGAGAAAGAGTTTCTCTCGCCGTCGTCGGAGCGAATACCACCTATTTTTAAACGTAGAGAGTAGTACCAAAGTAAGGAGTGGGCAACAGAACCGAATCACGCCGTTTCGCCCGGTGTTCGCCCTCGGATTCGCCGTCACTGGTCGGCGAGAAGAGCGTCACTGTCGCGCCGACTACGCGGTGGCGAACGGTCGGACTGTCTCGCCCAGACGAACACACCACACGAGGCCATGAGCGACCAGATACGTGAGGAAAAACGGAAAATCGAAGAGCTACACGAGGTCGGCTCCGAGATGGAGGCTTGCCACGACCCCGACGAGGTCTACCGACTCGGCGTGGACGCCGCAGAGGGCATCCTCGAATTCGACATCTGTGGCATCGACATCGCCGAAAGCGGCTATCTCGTTCCGAAGGCTACCTCGACGGACATGCCCAACGATGGGTACGACGCCCTCGAAGTTGACGAAGGACTCGCCGGGCGAACCTACCAGACAGGCGAATCGTTCGTCATCCCCGACGTTCGGACGATGGACGAAGCCGAACCAGTCCAGGACCAGTATCGGTCCATCCTCAGCGTCCCGCTGGGCGACCACGGCGTCTTTCAGGCCGGGTCGCGTGAGGCGGATGCGTTCGACGAAGACGACCTCGAACTCGCGGAACTGTTGTTGTCCCACGTCACCGAAGTCATCACGCGAATCAAGTCCCAGTCGGCGCTTCGCGAGAGCGAGGAGAAGTACCGGACGCTGGTCGAGGGGAGCCACGACGCCATCTTCATCCACAGCAACGAGCGGTTTCAGTTCGTCAACGACCGCGTCTCGGACCTCACGGGCTACAGTCGAGAAGAGTTGAGCGGCATGCCCATCTGGGACGTGGTCCACGAAGACGACAGAGAGCGAGTCAAAGAGCTAGTCCAACGACGTGAGGTCTCGGACGACGCACCGCACTACGAACTTCGAATTCGCTCGAAGGAGGGCGAGGTTCGCTACATGGAGATGAGCGTCCAAGTCATCACCTACGACGGCGAACTCGCCCACCTCGGGTCGGCCCGCGACGTGACGAAGCGCCGCGAACAGAAGCGGAAGGTCGAACGGAAGAACGAGCGGTTGAAGGAGTTTACCAGTGTCGTCTCTCACGACCTCCGGAATCCGCTGAACGTGGCACAGGGTCACCTCGAACTCGCTCGGGAGACCGGCAACGAGCGACACTTCGAGAAGACCTCGGAGTCGCTCGGCCGGATGGAGACGCTCATCGAAGACCTGCTCGCGCTCGCTCGGCAGGGCCACGACGTGAACGACGCCGAGATGCTCTCGTTGGACGCGGTGGCCCAACAGGCGTGGGGCACCGTCTCGACGGGCGAGGCGACGCTCTCCGTCGAAGGCGACCTCGGCGAGATTCGGGCAGACCACGGCAGACTACAAGAACTGTTCGAGAACTTGTTCAGAAACGCCGTCGAACACGGCGGCGACGACCTGACAGTCTGGGTCGGCAGGACCGACGGTGGTTCGACAAACTCGTCCGTCAGCGGCTTCTACGTGGCCGACGACGGGCCGGGTATCCCGGACGACGAGCGCGAGCGAGTGTTTCACCACGGCCACACGACGACAGACGACGGGTCGGGACTCGGACTTTCCATCGTCAACAGCATCGTGGACGCCCACGGGTGGGAAATCGACGTGACCGAGGGCTGGGGTGGCGGGGCGCGGTTCGAAGTTTGGACCGAGTAGTTCTATCGGAACCCGGCCACGTCGCCGATTTCGAGCGGACTCTTAGGCAGGTCCGCAGGTGGCTCCGGGTCGTTGTACCCCGACGGTGCGGTGTCGTTCGGCGAGTTCGGATAGAACAGCGAAGCGACGAGATGAATCTGGCGTCGGCCGACGCCGAGTTCGAACTGGCCGCCGCCGTACAGTTCGATGCCGTGGTTCTCGCAGTAGTCGATGGTGTCCAACAGCGACTCTATCGACCCGAACCGCGAGGGTTTGCTGTTGAGCCAACTCGGTTCGAACGGGAGTTCTTGGACGCTCTCGACTCCGGTAATCGGGACGTCCCACGAGATACGGTCGCGGACCGAATCGAGAACGGGATACGTGTCGTCGGTCCACGCCGGGTCTTCGAGGATGGCTTCCGGGAACTCCTCGACGACGCGCTCGTAGAGGAGCGGGTCGGCACTGCCCGCCACGTCGGCGTCCTCGTAGAGCGCCTTGAAGTCCACGACGCGAACGCCGAACGTCGAGAGTTCGGACACGAGCGAATCCGACCAGTCGTCTTCGGCGTCCAGTTTGAACTGAAGGTCGGGGTCGCGCTCGCGCCACTCGTGGAGGGCGTCCGCGCTCGGTGGGTCGCCGAGCGTGGGACTGTAGACGAAGTTGACGGGGTCGTACTCCCGGCCGAGTTCCGTCCCGAGGTCGGTGTCTCCCTGTCTGAGCGCGAGGTCGAGGGCGGCGCTCTCGAACGCCCACTGACGGTAGTTGCGGTAGGCCGGATGGTCGTTGTCGCCCTCGGGGAAGAGGTCGCGGTCGGCGACTTCGGCCGAGAATTCGGCGAGCGTGTACTCGCCGGAGAGGTCCGGCGCAGGTGCGGGGTGCAACTCTGCGTCGTAGGTCACGTCTTCGCCGCGACCAGTTTCGCCCTCGCCGGAGAGCGAGACCACCGTCGTCGCCCGAGTGAACTTCATCGTCTCACGCTCGTGGCGCTCGACGGACGCGTTAGCTATCGAGAGGGGGAGGTCGGCGATGTGGTCGTAGAGTCCCATACAGGGCCTACGAGACGAAGGACCGAAAAACTATGTCGTGCGAACAGTCGGCGAAACTGCGTCTTGTGAACCGTCGGTGAAACTACGTCGTCACGACGGTTACGGGACCCTCGAAATTGAGGATGACCGACTGCGTGAGGTCGCCGAACAGCGCCTTGCCAGTCGGCGAGCGTTTCTCGCCCGCGATGAAGAGGTGGTCGCAGTCGTACTCCGCTGCGGTCTTCAGAATCTCGTTCTGCTCGTCGCCGACCGCCCCGACGGCTTCGTACTCGACACCAACGCCTTCCAGTACGTCACGACCGACGTCCTCGGCGAACGCCTCGGCACCTTGGAGCGCCTGTTTGCCGGAGTAGCGGGCGCGACTGTCGGGGATGTCTTCCATCGTCTTGCGCTTCTCCTCGTACTCCTCGGTGGTCGTCACGTGGAGCAAGACGAGTTCCGCATCGACCGCCGCGGCAAGTTCGCCCGCTTCGCGGACGAGTTCTGTCGTCGATTCCTCTGCGTCCACGACCGCCAGTGCCCGTTCCATGCACCACCAATTTAGAAGAGGAGTTGATAAAGAAACCGGTTGAACGTCTAAATACCAACTACGAAATGAGTGAATTTTCAGAAACGGGCCGCCTACCACTCCGCGACTGGCTCTTCGACGCCGCGCGGAAGCATCCGCCACAGGCCCGCCACGAAGAGGACGACGCCGACCGCGAGGACCCCGTGAACAGCGAAGGTCGGCATCGTCGCCTGTTCGGCGAGCGTGGCACACGCGAGCGTCAAGACGAAGCCCGAGACGCCCTGAAAGACGGGCGAGCGAAGTGGCGACGGGACGACGTTGGCTACGTCGGTCATTGGTTGCACGATGGGTGCGAACTCGGGGTATATGTAAGTTGCAGATTCGTCGCGAGAGCGTCACGGCGTGGCGCGCCTCAGAGTTAGACACCTTCGGCGTCCAACGGGTCCGAGTGGGCACGATACGTCTCGTACGTGCGCTCGGCCCACTCGCGGGCGTAAGCCGCGTCGGTGTCCACGAACACCTCCATCGCCCCAGTCGTCTCGTCGTAGCCGCCGATGCCGACGCAGTCGTCGAACAGCACGAGACAGTAGGGGAGTGCCTCGCGCGTCCGGACCCGGAACTGGCCGCGTTCGACCGCGGTTCGGGCGCGCTCGGGGAACGACTCGAACAGCGTCTCCACGACGGCCGGGCGGTAGATGACCTCCGTTTCGGTGCTCTCGAAGAGGGCTTCGAAGAACTCCCCCATCGTCAGCGGCACAACGTGGGTGGTGTTGAACCCGCGAAACGTCTCCGACTCCTCGACTAGCGACCGGAACCGCCGAATCGGTCGATACGGGTCGTCGGGCGAGGCGACCGTGACGGTGGCGTCTGCGAACGGTTCGACCACGAGGTCCTGATGGTCGTCGCAGATGAGGTCGAGCAACGGCGCGAGGCGGTCTGCTGTGGCGACGGTCTGTTCGAATCGGAGAACGCTCTCGGCCAGCGTCTGACCCTTGCCCGTGAGGTGGAGTCGAGACTCTCGCTTCTCGACCAGTTCGTGGTCGTCGAGCCAGCGGGTGAGACGGTGGCTGGTCGCCCGCGAGACGCCGAGTCGGTCCTCAATTTCGCGCCTGTCGAGCGGTTCGCCCAGCAGTGCTTCGAGGACCGGGCCGTGCCGAACCACTTCGAGCAGGTAACTCGTGTCGAGTCGGTCACGGTCGTGGTCGAGTGGGACGTCCTCGTCTGGGCGGAGTTCGTGCGCAGTCCGAACGAGTTCGTCGTAGACGGTCGTTCCGGACGCCGACGAGGGAGAATCTGACTTGGAGTGAGACTTTCCCCTGCGGTCAGATTCCGACTCGCGTTCGGACTCGCGTGTCATGTCATCCGTAACGACCACCACGCGGTTAACCCTAACTCACGAAAATCGACGTGTCTCACGACGTGAAACGCGTTTCGCGGCGCGAACGCTGTTCCGACCGGTGAGGCCAACGACGTTCCCGGCCACGAACTATCCATGGCACAGCAAGCCACCGACGCACAGAAAGAACAGTTCGCGGAACAGCTACTCGACGCCGTCGAAGGAACCTTCACCGTCTTCACGACGTATCTGGGCGACCAGTTGGGCTACTACGATGCGCTGGCAGAAGTCGGGCGAGCGACAGAACCAGAAACGGTTGCGCTCACCCCATCAGAACTCGCCGAGCGAACCGACACCGACGAACGATACGCCCGCGAATGGCTGGAAGGACAGGTCGTCGCCGGTGTCCTCGACGTAGACGACCCCACCGCAGGCCCCGCCAAGCGACGCTACACACTCCCGAACGCGCACGCCGAGTCGTTGACAGACGAGGAGAGTCTGGACTACATCGCGGGCCTGTTGCAGGTCGCGGTCGGGAGTGTCCTGCCGGTCCACGCCGTCGTGGACGCCTTCCGAACTGGCGATGGCGTACCGTTCGAAGACTACAGTCCAGACCTCCACGAAGGGCAGGCGCGGATGAACCGCGCGGCGTTCCTCCAGCAGTTGGGAACCGAGTGGGTGCCGACGCTCTCGGACGTAGACGACCGCCTCAGAACGACAGGCGCGCGCGTCGCCGACGTTGGCTGTGGCTTCGGTTACTCCTGCATCGGCATCGCCGAGAGCTATCCGGACGCCAACGTAGACGGCTACGACCTGGACGCAGAGTCGGTCGAGGCCGCACGCGAGAACGTCGAAGCCGCGGGTCTCGGCGACCGCGTGACGATTCACCACCGGGACGCCGCCGACCCGGAAATCGAAGGCGATTACGACCTCGTACTGGCGTTCGAGTGTCTGCACGACATGTCCGACCCGGTTGGCGTTCTCGCCACGATGCGGCGACTCGTTGGCGACGACGGAACCGTCCTCGTCGTGGACGAGCGCGCGGGCGACAGTTTCGCCGAACGGACCGAAATCGAGGGACTTCTCTACGGGTTCAGCGTACTCCACTGCCTGCCGGTCGGGATGGCCGACCAGCCATCGGCGGCGACGGGCACCGTGATGCGGGCCGACACCGTCCGCGAGTACGCCGACGAAGCAGGCTTTTCGAGTGTCGAGGTCCTTCCCATCGAGAACTTCTTCTTCCGGTTCTACCGGTTGGACCCCTGAGAAGGAAGTCCACACCCTCGGTAGGTTCTTGAGCGCAGTGTGAGTACCGTCGAACAAGACCATGCTGTAACGCCGTCACTTCTCTGCGCTCGCACTGCGCGGGGCACGTCACTCCTCGTGGTTCGAGCGATTGCTGTGCCGTGCTGTCTGCTACGTCGAAGTACCAGCGACTGCTGTGTCCGGCGTAGCGACAGCTTCCACCTACGATTGACCCACTGACACCCACAGAACCATGGAAATCTATCCGATGCCGATGTTCGTACAGTTGACCGTCACCGACCTCGACGCCGCTTCGTCGTGGTACCAGCACGTACTCGCCTTCGACGAGGTGATGGCGATGCCTGGCATGGTCCACCTCCGCTACAGGAAGTACGCCGACGTGATGCTCGTTCCGGAGGACGGCGACTCCGAGGACGACACAGACGGAACCCCGACTGATGCCGCGCCCCTTGGCCGCGGCCTCTCACTGTACTTCAACGTCGAAGACGAGACAGTCGCGGACGTCGCCGAGCGCGCCGAAGCGCGCGAGGCGACGATTACTTGCGGCCCGGTCGAGACGGCGTGGAACACCTGCGAAGTCGCAATCACCGACCCCGACGGCTACGAACTCGTGTTCAGCGAACCGGTCGATACCGACCGCGAGTTCGACGAAGTCGCCGAGGGAATGTAGCGAAGTCGCGCGAACGTCCAAGCGCAACGTTCGAACCGTCTCCGTATTTTTTCGGAGACGACTGGACGAGTCCCCCCCAGAACGATTATTGTTATTTGCAACTGACAGTACGACATGGGCCTACTCGGGCGACTCACGTCACGTCTCCGTTCCGGAGCGAACACCACGAACTACGACTTCGACCACTACACAGACGCCTCAGAGACGGTGAAGCAACTCAAGCGCGAGAGAAAGCACGAGGAAGCGTTGGCACTCCTCGACTGGTGCATGGACCAAACGGAAGCGGAAGCAGGCGGCGTCGCGCCGTGGTACTACGAACAAGCGGCGATACTCTACCGCAAGGAGGAGCGCTATCGGGACGAGGTTGCCGTGTTGGAACGCTACGAACGACAGAACCACGCCAACGGCTCGAAAGCCGAGAAGTTAGCGACGCGACTCGCGAAAGCCAAGAAATTAGCTGACTCGAACCAGAAGTAGTTGCTACTCCTGTCTCGGACGAACAGCAGACGCGGCGACGTCCTCGCATCGAAACTGGGATGGCACCCCAACGTGAAAGACCCGGACATGTCCGGGGACGATGCGCTGAACGGCTTGGACGAGCCATCCGGGAATCACTCAGAGTTACTGTCGGAACTGGACTCCCACAACCTCGCGTTCGCGATGAGCGCGAGCGAAGAGGACGACAAGGACGTGTTCGCGTTCGACCCCGATGTGGACCCGAGCGAGGCGTTCCCGCAATCGGTGGCCAGCGGCGGGCCGACACCGTCAGGTGCCATCGTCTGGACGCGAATCGCGCCCGACGTGTTCGACCCCGAAGAACCACTCGGCGTACAGGTTGCCACCGACGAAGCTCTCGAAGACGTTGTCTACGACGGCATCGTGACCGACAGTGAGCGAATTCGGGCACACGACTACACGGTGAAGGTGGACCTCGATGGTAGTCTCGACCCGAACTCGACGTACTACTACCGGTTCGTCTACGACGGCGTCGCCTCCCGCGTCGGTCGATGCCACACGCTTCCCCGACTGGACGACTCCCCCGAATCGATGCGGTTCGCCGTTCTCGCGTGTCAGAACTACCTCAACGGCTACTACCCCGCGTACCACTACATCGCCGAGGAAGACGTAGACTTCCTCGTCCACGTCGGCGACTTCGTCTACGAGTCCGCCAACGGTGACTTCAAAGGCATCGGGTCGTACGACTACGTGGACCGGGACCTCTCACTGCCGAGTGGTCACGAGCGAGTCCACACCCTCGAAGACTATCGGTATCTCCATCGGACCTACCGCGAGGACGAATTTCTCCAAGAAGCGCTCGAATCACACACGCTCATCGCGGGGTGGGACGACCACGAACTCGTCAACGACGTGTACTGGGACCGCCACACGGACGCCCCCTCGGGCGACCATCCGAAGAGCGAGGACCCCGAGTTCATGACCGAGTTGGTCGCCGAAGGGATGCACGCGTGGTGGGAGTTCATGCCAGCGCGCGTCGAGTACGACCCGAGCGGCGACGTGTTGCAAGAACGTTTCAAACTCTGGCGCGAGTTCGAGTTCGGCGACCTCGTCTCCATCGCACTGACCGACGAGCGACTGTTTCGCGACCCACCGCGAGAGGCGATTCCGACCCCTGACAACGTCGGCCCGCAGTACGAACCGCCGGGACGCACGATGCTCGGCGAAGAGCAACGCGATTGGTTGGTCGATACTATTACCAGTTCCGACACGACGTGGACGGTCTGGGCCGACGAAGTGTTGACAGTGCCGTTCCGACTCGGGTCCGGCCCGCTGTCCGTCTACCCCGTGCAGGGTGGCTGGGACGGCTACACGCGCGAACGCCAGCAAATCACGGAGGCCATCGGTGCGGCCAACGTGGAGAACTTCGTCACGCTCACGGGCGACATGCACTGTTACATCGCAGCTTACCAGCAGACCTCCTATCCGGGGCGCGTGACTGGCGGCGAGGGCGTCGCCCAAGGCGACCGCATCGGCGTGGAGTTCATGACGCCCGCCATCACCTCGCTGAACGTCGCGGAGGCGCTTCATCTGACGCGTGGCTGGCGAGGTAAAATCACGGAACCCATCCTCACGAAACTGATTACGGGGATGAATCCACACATCGAGTTCTTCGACAGCCACAATTGGGGGTACTCGGTCGTGGAGTTCACTCGCGAGGAGTGTACGTACGTCGGCTACGCGGTGGACAAGACCGAGAACTCCGCCGAGGCAGAGCGCGAAGTCGTCACCGCCTATCGGGTGCCTGAGGGCGTCGTGAACTTAGAGGACGTTACGGACGAGTATCAGTCGGAGTAAAATTCTGGTCAAAGTCCGGGCACAGTCGAACCACTCAGAGAACCCGAAACACTCGGACCGTGTCGCGTTTGCCCGGTTCCTTGAGGAGTTGTGCGAGCCCAATCTTGGAGAAGACGTCTTTCCAGTTGCGGTGGTAGAGTGGGAAGTCGTCGTGAACCAGACTCACTTCTTTGCCCTTACGACCGCGAGTGGGGCTGTTGCCCTCGTTCTCCGCGGTGATTACCAAGTCCGAACTGACGCGGGCGACTTCCTCGAACACCGCCTCGTTCTCCGGCGGGATGTGCTGGAGCGTCTCCACGGAGTAGACCACGTCGAACGAGTCGTCGTCAAATTCGGGGAGGAGGTCCTCGATTGCGCCGGTGTGGAACGTTCCGGTCTCGGCCAGTCGCGGGTAGTGGTCGGCCATCACCTCGAAGGAGTCGTCGTTGATGTCGATGCCCGTGAGATTCTCGTAGCCGTCGTCCAAGAGGTTCGCGAGGTGACGACCGGAGCTACAGCCGATTTCCAGAATCTCGGCGTCTGCCTGCACGTAGTGGTCGAAGACGCTGGCCAGCGTTTCGCTGACTTCGTTCTGTCCGATGTCTGCGTAGTAGGCGGGCGAGAATTCCTCCGAGCGGTTCGCCCAGTACTGCTGGCTCTCCTCCGAGTACTGCTGGCCATCCTTCGAGTACTGCTGGTCGTCCTCCGGTTCCATGCGCTCCGCTATGCAACGAGAGAATAAAGACTCAATCATCCCGGCCGCTCGAATCTGTCCCTCGACACCTCACGCTACCACGGCCGCGAGATTATCCAGAGCGACAGCACGGTGTAGCCGACCATCAAAACGGTAAGCGGCGCGTGAGCGTAACCGACCTTAACAGACCGCGAACCAGCGCTCCCCGCGACTCGCTTGCGGACGACGCTGTGGGCGGCGACGACGGCGACGACGTGGCCAGCGACGACCAACAGCACCTGCGTAGTCCAAAATACAGGGAGCGAGAGCCACGCCAATAGCGCGACGTCCGGGCCGCCGAGGATGGCGAGGAAGTCGCCGAGTCGCGTCAGCACGAACGCGGCGTTGTGCGCGAGTTCGTAGGCGACGGCAATCGGCAGGATAGTGGGCGCAAGTGCGAGCGCCGCCGACTCGAAACGTTCACTGGTTCCGAACCGCCGAGTGAGCGCGACCACACCGAGGAACGCTGCGAGGAATCCCAAGAAGCCCAGCACGTAGAGAACTGCGGAAACCACGGGGCCGACACCGGTCGCGTCCCGCACCGCGAACAGGAGCGTCTGGTACTCCGGCGCGTTGGCGAAGCCGTCGAAGCTGACTGTGTAGACGGCCGCCACGACGAACGAAGCCAATGCGAAGCTCTCGACCGGGGTTCTGCATGCCCGCCACGGCGAACGCAGAGAGATGGCGAGGCCGCCCGAAACGTCCCGTCGCTCCACGGGGGCGACCCGGCCGAACAGTCGATACAGCACGGCGAAGAAGTCGGCGCGGCGAAGCCACTCGCGGCCGAAGACGACTGCGCCGAGGACCATCACGACGGCGTACGCCGCGAGCAGACCAGCCGTCGCGGACGGCGAGTTCGGCACGACAGTGAGGTTTTCGAGAACGCCGACGACCGCGAGAAAGCCGACCAAAGCGGGCCACTCCCCGAACCAGTCTGGATATTCGGTCAGCGCGAGTTCGTCGCCTTCGAGTCTGACGAGGCCTTCGTAGACGGTTCGCCATGGCGAGAGCGTCGGCCACGGGTCGCCGACGAGGACGGCCAGTACTGCGACCCCTTTCAACCAGAGCGCCCAGACGAACACCGTCGCAGGATTCTCGGCTGCCGCCGTCGTCCCGGTCGCACCTGCGAACAGCGACCACGCAAACGCGAGCAGGAAGCCCACGCTGGCGACGACCCTACCGCCTTCGGCGACCGATTGCGGGACGACGAATCGGTGCGACGACGAACGTGACGCTTCGGAGTGGTCGGAAACGACCAGATACAGTGCCGTAAGCGCGACTGTCGAACCGGCACCGGCGAACAACAGCGAGAGCGGAATCGGTGCTTCGAACTTCGTCGTCACGTCGTGTGCGCTGGCGACCCCGGAAACAGAGAGGAATCCGATGAGGGCGACGACCCGCCGGAGCGCGACCATGGAGAGGGTCGGAGACGAGCGAGGAAAGGTCCGTCGGTTGCGAGTAATCGGGCCTTCGCGGTTCCAATCGCGGGTTTCCGAGCGCGAACGATTGGGGCCGGAGCGAACGATGGACTCGGTTTATTCGAAGCGGCGGCGTGGCCCGACTAGGGGGAACTACGAGTGACGGACGACCGAACTACCGAGACGCGAACGCGACGCACGTTTCTGACCGCGCTCGCCGGAGTCGCTGGCGTCGGCGGCGTCTCGATGGCCCGCGAGGCACTGACCGACGAGCGAGAGCAACAGACGGCGGCCTTCCGACTGAGCGCGAGAACGCAGGGGTGGCGAGGCGGGTCGCCGAAGGCGATTGCAGGCCAGACGAATCCGACGCTCGAACTTCGGGCGGGTGGCGTCTACGAACTCGCGTGGAAGAACGCGAGCGGCGACCCACAGAACTTCGCCTTCCGAGATTCCAGCGGCGACTACCTGCCGGTCATCCGAACGACTGGTGCACGACTGACCGGACAAGGCACGACGGAGACGGTGACGGGAACCACCGGAACGGTGAACTGTCGCGTCAGACGCCGCATCCGCAATCGATTCAACGGGACGACTGGCAGAGGCGAGGATTTCACCAGCGAGACCGTTGACGGGAACTTCACCGACACGACGGACGGCAGGTTTTTCAACGACACGACGGATGATGGCTTCTTCGACGAGACCACCGGTGACAGGTTCCTCAACGACACGACCGAAACCGTGGACGACTTCTTTAACGATACGACCGACGGTGAGTTCTTCGACGACACTACGGGAACCGCCGATGGGTTCTTCAACGGCACGACTGGCGGTCGGTTCTTCGACGGCACCACGGGGACGACCGTCTGTCCCGGCGGCAGACAAAACAGGCGGAGACGCCGAGGTGACAACTTCACCGACACGACGGCGACGACGCTCGATAGCCGGGTCGCTCGAAGCGGCGTGGTTCGAGCAGTGGGCGAGGTCCAGACGCTCCGCTTCGTCGCCGTCGAGGAGATGGCCGAGTACGTCAGCACGACGAATCCAGCGACGATGGTCGGCGCGGTCGAAGTGTCTAAATAGGACAGCGGAAACGATGGTGTGGGTCAAGCGCGTCGAGCCGTCAGTTCAGTCGCGGGTCCGGAGCCTCGACTTCGCGTCCGCATCGTGGGCAGGCGTACTCCTCGCCCCGTTCGTTGGCGAATTTTCGCGTCGGCCCGACGTACCAGCAGTTCGGACAGCGGCGGATGGAGAGCCTGAGCATCTGCCGGAGAGACGGCCCGCGTGAGTAAAAGCACCAAGGGCGGACAGCGGAAACGGTGGTGTGGCCGGATAGTCAGGCTGGATAGTGCACTCGCCACGTGAGGAGGCGCGGAACCCACAGCCTGATAGCGACGTAGCCCAGAGTGAGACCCGATGGCGGTGCGCCGAAAAGACGGAATTCACGTCGATTTGGGAGCGGGCCGAACCGTGGTCGCCGACGCGTCGAGCGCGGTGGGCGACGTGAACGTCGTCAGTCACGCCCACGCCGACCACACGTTTCGACGGACGCCGGAGACCGTCGTCTGCTCCGCGGAGACGGCGGCCATCGTAGAAGTCCGAACCGGGGCGGCAGTTCCGAAGTTCAGCGAAGGGACCGACGAAATTACCTTGCTTCCCTCCGGTCACGTCGTCGGGTCGCGGGCCGCGCTGGTCGAGACGACCTGTTCGAGTGACTCCGAGGTGTCGAAGTCTCCTCACGTGCGCGAGTCGGGCGGTCGTGGCCGCCCGACTCGCGTTCTCTACACCGGCGACTTCTCGGTTCGAGACCGGTGCTATCTGGAGGGGTTCGAACCGGTCGATGCAGACGTGTTGGTGATGGAGACGACGTACGGAAACCCGGCGTACCGATTCCCACCCGAAGCGGAGCTTCAGAACCAGATTCGAGACTGGCTTCGGGACCACGACGACCGGCCGCTGTTCCTGTTCGGCTACTCGCTCGGCCGCGCCCAGAAACTCCAGTGGCTCGCCCGCGAGGCGACGAACCGCCCACTCGTCGTCTACGACTCGATTCGGAGAGTAAACGACGCCATCGAGTCGGCAACTGACCTCGACTTTCCGGCAGAGACGTACTCCGAGGCCGATGGCCTCGCGGGCGACGAAATTGTCGTCCTGCCGAGTCACTTCGCCCGAAGGGAGTGGGTCGAAAAACTGGTCACTCGACACGACGGCCTGAAAGTCGGGTTCTCAGGGTGGGCAGTCGAGGAATCGTTCCGTTACCGCGGTGGCTACGACGAGACGTTCCCACTGACCGACCACTGCGACTACGACGAACTGATATCGGTCGTGGAGGCCGTAGACCCCGACGTAGTGTACACTCACCACGGCTTCGACACGGAGTTTGCAGACACCTTGCAGACGGAGTTCGACCGGGACGCGCGAGCGTTTCTCGGGGACCAGACGCGACTGGACGACTTCTAACTCTACGGCGCGAACTCGAACTCCCCGTCCTCGCCCGTTTCGCTCCCGTCGAACTCGATTTTTGACCCGCGTTCGGCGACTCGTCGGAGAAACTCCTCGGGGAGGTCGCCCACATCGCCGACGTGGACACGCCAGAGGTTCGCGTAAAGACCGTCGAGTTCCAGCAGTTCTTCGTGAGTGCCCTGTTCGACGATTTTCCCGTCGTCCAGTACGACGATTGCGTCGGCGTCCCGGACCGTCGAGAGGCGGTGGGCGATGACGAACGTGGTCCGGTCGGCCGCCAGCGCGGTGAGACTGCGCTGGACGAGCGCTTCGGTTTCGGCGTCCACGTGACTCGTCGCCTCGTCGAAGACGAGGATTTCTGGGTCCTTTAGCACGGCGCGGGCGATGGCGACCCGCTGTTTCTGGCCGCCCGAGAGTTTCACGCCGCGCTCGCCGACTTCCGTGTCGTAGCCCGCCGGTAGATTCTGGACGAACTCGTGAGCGGCGGCCGCTCGTGCCGCAGTCTCGATTTCGTCGTTACTCGCGTCGAAGGTGCCGTACGCGATGTTCTCGCGCACGGTTCCGTCGAAGAGGAACGGCTCTTGGCTGACGTAGCCCACCGCTCTGCGCAGACTCCGCTGAGTCACGTCTCGCACGTCGGTGCCGTCGATTCGGATTGCTCCATCGTCGGGGTCGTAGAGACGTACGAGCAGTTTCAGCAGTGTCGATTTCCCCGCGCCCGTCGGGCCGACGACGCCCACCGTCGCGCCGCCCGGCACGTCGAGGTCGATGTCGGTGAGCGTCGGCGGTTGGTCGTCGGTATCTTCGTCTCCGTTTCCTTCGCGGGCGTACCTGAACGTCACGTGGTCGAACTCGACGGCCCCCTCGGTGACGCGCAGGGCTTCTGCGTCAGGCTTCTCGGGCAGATCCGGGTTCGCGTTGAGAAGCTCGTAGACGCGAGAACTGGACGCTCTCGCGCGCTGGTAGCCGTTGATAATCTGTCCGAACTGTGCAATCGGCCAGATGAACTGCTGGGTGTAGATGACGAAAGTGACGAACTCGCCAGCAGTCAGACTCCCCGAGAAGAACGGCGGCGGGCCGACCAGCACCCAGTAGCCACCGACGGCGAAGGTGAGCGCGAAGCCGAGTCCCGAGATGATGGCCAACGCGGGGAAGAACGTGATGCGCGTACGAATCGCGTCCCAGTTCGCATCGTAGTACTCCCGAGACGCGTCAGTGACCCGCTCGGTTTCGAACCGCTCGGCGCTCTCGGTGAGAATCGTCTCCATCCCGCCGAGGTTGTTTTCGAGGCGCGTGTTCAGCGTGCCGACGCTCGCTCGCATTCTGGCGTACTTCGGCTGGATGATTTTCGTGAACCGCGCGGTGAAGATGGCCAGCACGGGAATCGGAACGAGCGCGACCAGCGCGAGTAGCGGATTCAACGCGAACATAATCGCACCGATGCCAGCAACGACGACCAAAATCCGGAGCGCGGAACTCACGCCATCGTTGAGAAACGATTCGAGTTGGTTCACGTCGTTGCTCAGCACGCTCAGCAGTTCACCAGTTCGGTGGTCCTCGAAGAAGGGCATGTCGAGCGACTGGAGTCGCTCGTAGGCCGACACGCGAAGCGCGTGCTGGACGTGCTGGGCGAAGCTGTTCCAGCCCCAGTTCTGCACCCACGAAGCGAGCGCGCCGAGCGCGGTCGCGCCGACGAGGACGCCAATCGAGAACGCGAGTTGCCCCAGCGTGTCGGTCGGAATCCACGCTGTTGGGACGCCGGGCAGTTGGTAGACCCTGTTGCCGAGAAACACCGCGTCGATGGTGAGACCGACGACGAACGCCGGGAATAATCCGAGCAGGCGCGAGATTACTGTCCCGACCACGCCGACCGCACCGTACCCCGCGTTCGGGCCGCCGAACTCCGAGTAGAGTCGCCACATCGGGTCGTCGGTGAATCGGCTTCCTTTCTCCCCCATTCTACCTCTATAGGGGTTGAAACAGTATGACTCGCTCGGCGGTGAGACGGTACCGCCCGGTGACACCTACCTCCGAAACGCTCGACTACACAAACGGCAGGTGGGACTGAAAGGGGCCACTCGCTCGCGCCTGAAGGGCTTGGTCGCTTCAGCGACCCCTATCCGCACGGTTTGCGGATATGTCGCTGAACGACCGCGAGCGAGTGGGGGCTTTCGAGGAAGTCGAAACCACAGTTATACTTCCCAATTTATCAGTGACATCCGAAGGCCTCCAAAGTAAAACACACTCTTTCCCTGAATCGGCGGGTCTCACTGGTTGACCAACACTTAATTCACTTCGCGTGGTGTGATAACCTATGTCGAAAGTTGCAATCGTCGGCGGCGGTCCCGCGGGACTCAGCGCCGCACTATTCACCGCCAAGAACGGACTCGACGCAGTCGTCTTCGACACCGACGAGACGTGGATGCACAAAGCCCACCTGTTCAACTACCTCGGCGTCCGGAGCATCGCCGGAGACGAGTTCATGAACGTCGCCCGCGGGCAAGTCGAGGACCGCGGAGCGGACCTTCGCGTGGGAGAGGAAGTCACGAGCGTCGAAACAGACGGCGACGGCTTCACGGTCTCCAGTGACGACGGCGAGTACGACGCCGACTACGTCGTCTTCGGGACGGGGACCGACACGGAACTCCTCGAATCGCTCGGCGTCGAGACGAACGACAACGACACAATCGACGTGGACCTCTCGATGGAGACCAGCGTCGAGAACGCCTACGCGACCGGCGCGATGATTCGAGACCAAGAGTGGCAGGCAGTCATCTCTGCGGGCGACGGCGGTGCCGCCGCGCTGGACATCCTGAGCAAGGAGAAGGGCGAACACTTCCACGACTTCGACACGCCCGACGACGTGCCGAGTCTACGAGACGAAGCGTAGCCGAACCTCACTCCGATTGTCCTTCTGTCGCCATTCGCTTCGCGAGTGCGTTCGACACCCTCGTCAGGTGGGCCGCCCCCCAAACGGCGACCAATAACCCACCGACAGTATCGAATACCAAATCTGACATCGTGTTGGCCAGACTGACCTGCGCGAGGACGCTGTCGGTGCCGGTCCACGAGGCCAACCCGTCGAGTCCGAACTCAAGGAGTTCCCAGAGGACGCCGAACGCGAGCGTGAACACGAGGATGTAGACAGCCACGAACTTCGGCGGGAGGTAGACGTCGCCGTAGTGAACGTCCAGCGCGCGAACTGTGGCGTAGCCTGCGGCGGCGACGAGCGACGACGACAGCGCATGCGTGAGGTTGTCCCAGAGGCCGAATACGTCGTACAGCCCTACCGACCCGATAGCGTGGAGGAACACCGGAATCACGATCCAGAGAGTCAGTCCCGTGTCGATTGGCAGGTCGTAGTCGCGTTCGAGGACAGCGGGCAGTTCCATGATAGCCAGTGCGATTCCGGCGTTGACGAGCAGACCGACGTTCAGATTGACGAGACCGTAGAGGAGAACGACCACCAAGGCGAGTTGAAAGCCCCGAACGACCTGTCGCTGTCTGCGTTCCGAGAATCCGAACCGGCGACTGGACGACTCACGGGGTGTTTCGGGGCGCGACTCTCGCTCCGGAGTCTCGCCGATCCGAAAGCCGAGTCGCGTGACGTCGATGCGCCGGAAGTACGCCGCGAAGAGACCGCCGGTCAGAAACCCCATCGCAGTCGCGGCCGCGAGCGACCACATCACGGCGTTGAGCGACCAGAGCGTCTGCGTGCCGAACGAGAAATCGACGACCCACTGGACGACCGCCCACGTGCCAGCGGCGGCCATCGTCGTGGTGACGGTGAACAGCACCGCGAACCCGGGCGACATCTCGACGGGCGTGAACGCGTCCAACTCCACAGCGACTGCGAGCGCCAGCGCGGAGACGACAAGAAAGGTTGCGAGCGGTCGTGGCACCCCCAGAAAGGTGTAGCCGACGTACGGCGCGGTGACGAACAGTAGTATCTCCCACGGAAGCATCGCCGCCGGAAGTCGGTACGCGACTGCTGGTTGGACTGCAATCGCTATCGTCGCCGCGCCGAGTCCAGCCCAGAGGAGGTCGCCCTCGACTCCGCTCCAGACGGCAGTAACTGCGAGACAGACGACCAGCGTCCACGCGAGGACGGCGTTTCGCGTGCGTCGAACGACACCTTGGTCGTCTGTTTCCTCTTCGAACTCGGCCTCGGTCCCCCCAGACATGGAAGTCGGTACGGGAGACGACGGTAAAAGAGAGCATGGCGAACAGGGACGACTTTCGAGAAGGGTCCAACGATTATTCCACTTCTCGGCGTTGGTCGGGTGGTGGCTCGCGTCTGCGGCGGGATAGACTTCCTGAATCTGGAGCTAGTAGTGAGTAGTCCCGCTCGAACCGCAAACGAATATCTCGGGATTTTCTATTGTTATTCTTATACCAGAGTATGCCGAAGAACCATCGGGAGCTTCTCAAACTGCTCGTAGTGACCGGAAAGAAAAGAAACTCGCTGAACGGGCGAATTCTCAGTCGTCCGAAGAGTTGAGGCCGAGCGCACTGGCGACGTCGAGGAGACCGTTGCCTTGCTCGTTGCTCGCAAGGCCGATATCCTCGGCCGAGGACGCCAGTTCGTTTCTTGCTTGCGTGTTCGATGCGCCGTTGGCCATGAGTTGACCGCCAGCACCCGAGACGTGCGGACAGGCCATGCTCGTTCCGTTGAAGGTGTCGTACCCACCGACGACTGTCGAATAGATTTCCGCACCGGGGGCGGCGAGTTCGACTTCAGGACCCGTACTCGAAAAGGAGGCGAGCGAATCGCTGCTCGTCGTGGCACTGACCGCGATACACTCCTCGTAGGCGGCAGGGTACCCGACACAATCAGTACAGGGCCCGCTGTTGCCAGCAGCAGCTACCAACAACACGCCACGGTTGGCCGCGTACCCACAGGCGTCTTTGACCGTCTGACTACCCGAACTCGCACCGAGGCTCATGCTTCCGACATCCCAGCCTTGGTCGGCGGTGTACTGGATGCCAGCGGCGACGTCGGAAAACGAGCCGGAGCCACTCTTGTCGAGGACTTTGACCGCGTGGAGCGTGATGTCCGGGCCGATGCCGACGACGCCACGCGAATTATCGATGCCAGCGGCGATTCCCGCACAGTGGGTGCCGTGGTCGTTGTCGTCGGACCAATTATTGTTACAGTTACGGCCCCGACAGTTCACGAACGCTTTCCCGGTACCGACGTTGGCTTGGAGGTCGGGGTGGTCGCCGTCGATGCCAGTATCGATGATGGCGACGTCGGCTCCCGTCCCTGTCTCACCGTTGGCAGCAGCGACATCGGCGTCTACTCGGTCGATACCCCACGGGAGCGTTTGGCTGGTGTCTCCGCCTCCACCGCCGCCCTTCCCACCCTTGTCGTGGCCGGGTTTGTGGTGGATGGCGCGCATCGTTCCGTTGCGTTCGACGTAGCGGATATCGGGACGATTTCGAAGGCCGTCGAGAGCGTTCGGTGCTACTTCGATAGTGAGGGCGTCGAAGTTGAACCGACGAACGACGGCGGTCGCGGCCTGCTCTGCAGCGTTGCGCCCGGCACGACTCTGGTATCCGATGTTCACTTCGACAGTGTCGCTCGCGGCAGTCGCACTGGAGAGACCGCTCGTTGCGGCGACGCCGGCAGCACCACCGAGGCTCTTCAAGAGCGTTCGACGGGAGTGGTCGGGAGACATCGTCCAAAGGCAGGGTTGCAAGATATTTATAATTATATTAGAGTATTTGAAAATACGAAGTGGTTAAGGATTTAGTGAAGTACAGCTAAAAACCACTAGTCCTGAGTCGAGTATAGATTCGCTCGGTTAGTCGGCGTGCTATTCGGACGAATCGTCGCACAACTTCGCAGTTTCTTTGCGGACCTCGCTGTAGTCCAACCGATTCGTGGTCAGACGAGCGAAACGAGAAGCGCAAACCCATGCTGGACCAGCGCTAGTGGGTCTACTGGCTGCTCGACGACGGAGTGAAGACAGAGGAAAGAGAGGAGCATACCTGCCACGAGTCCGGCGATTCCGGTCCTGTACTGTCGTTCGTTCGTGCTTCCCGTCGAAACGACGACGCTCTGAGCGGGCGCGTAGACGGTCGCTTCGTTTCCGTGCTGGCCGCGAGTCCCACGAGTCTCGACCAGTTCTGCGTCGGTGAGTTTCCCGAGGTGATACGAGACGTTCTGAGCCGTCAAGTCGGTTCTCTCGGCCAGTTCCGAGACGGTCTGTGGACCGTCGCTGAGCGTGCTGAGAATCCGTCGTGCAGACCCGTTCGAAAGTGCCGACAACACCACGTCCGCATCGTCGTCGTCGAGGTCTACGACGCGGTCGGTCCTCGGAGAGCGGAGGTCGAGCATGTTTCGTAGACGTTCATTCGGGTCCAAAGTAAACACTCTGGTATCGGCTCCGTTGGGCGTTCATAGACCCGCTCAGTGGCGGCTGAAAGCGGTTCAGAATCGACTGAACGAATGCGCCTGAGGGGTTATCTCGCCAATAACAATGACCCTCCTCGACTGACTCTGGACCGAACGATGAGAGAGAGCGAATCGACGAGGCGACGGTTCCTCGCCGGAACTGGCGTCGCCGTCACGGTTGGAATCGCTGGCTGTAGCACCTCCACGCCACAGCAAAACTCGACGACCGGGTCCCTCGACGAGAACGAATCTTCGGGAAGCGGTGAATCGACTACCAATCATTCGGACTCCCACGACGACGAGTCCGGGAAACATGGCAGTTCGCTCGATGGCCCCCGTGGCGATGCGAACGTGACGATGAAAACGACCGACAGCGGGTCGCACTTCGAACCGCACGTCGTCTGGGTCGAGCAGGGAGCGACGGTTACCTGGAAATTACAGAGCGGTTCGCACTCGACGACCGCCTACGCCAGCAACGCCGACAAACCGCAGCGCGTTCCAAAGGGTGCCAGTGCGTGGGACAGCGGCACCCTCTCCGAACAGGGCAAGACGTTCGAGCACACGTTCGAAACCGAGGGCGTCTACGACTACTTCTGTATCCCACACGAGGCGACGGGAATGGTCGGGACGGTCATCGTCGGCAACCCCGACCCAGAGGAACAACTAGCTCTCAAGCCACCACAGGACAGTTTCAGCGATGCGACGGCGAAGAAGTTGGAATCGCTCAACACGAAGGTGTCCGAGGCACTCGGTCACTCCGACGGGAGCAGTGGTTCGGGCAATCACTCCGAGACGACCGACGGTCATTCCCACTAACTAGTGCCGGAGATATCTCGTACTTGCACTTCGCGTTCGGCGGAGACGTGCCCCCGAATCGACAACGTAACCGGTTCTGCTTCGCTGGTCGTGTAACTGGTGTCGATGTCGAGCGAGATTGTGACGGCGTCGCCAGCAGAAACCTGCCGCTCGACGACGCGAGACTCGTCGTCGTCCGCGATGCGCTTCGTCGGCCAGTAGAGTGCCGCGAGAAACTGACCGTCCGTCTCGGAGACGTTCTTCGCGGTGAACGAAACCGATAGCGGGGTTCCCTGCGAGACTTCGTCGGGAACTTCGAGCGATTCGAGTTCGAATCGGGGAGCGGAAGCGGCTAAGCGGTCTCGTGCCTTCGTCGGAAGCGACCAGCGGGCGCTATCGGACCCGGCGTACTGAATCCGCGGGTTCGATGCCGAGAGCGGCGAGGGAACCGTGAACGCGAGGTACGACCGGTCGCGTTTGGGGCCGCGGCCGATTGGTCCACCTTCGTGACCCGCGACGGTTCTGTTCATCGCGCCTGCACTGTCGGGAAGCCCCGGTTTCCACGACCGGTCGTCGGTCTCGAAGGTGAATGCCGCCCGAACCCATCATAGACTCGTACCTGAGGGCCTTCAGAACCCCGATATCGCTCACCGCGACGCCTTCTGTCGGAGAGACGCTGGTCGTGGAGTCGTTCGTGGTCGTAGTCGCTGTGTCCGTAGTTTTCTCAGCTGGATCTGGAGCAGTCGTGGTCTCCGCGGGAGCGCCGGAGCCACCAAGACAACCGCCGAGAGCGGTTCCGATAGTGGTACCGGTCGTCGCGAGTAATGTTCGTCGGTTCATGTGTTGTCGAACAGGTCAGCGAAGGAAAGAACTACCGTAGGGTGAAACGGGTGTTTCACCAACTCCGTAATTTGTCTTTTCGGTCGCACCTAATTACGGGTTTACTATCCGAGAACTCCATCCCGGATTTCGGACTGCTCGGGAAATCATCCGACCGAGATTCGTGGAATTTAATTGATAACTGCAATAGGCGAGTAGTCCCAAGACAGTAGTATGCACCAGAATCCGTCCCCCTCGAAGTCTCCGAGTGGTCTCAAGGGAGCTGATTCGATGCCCTCGTGGCTCGAACGGTACGCCAAACTCGGCGTGTATGGTCTGCTCGTCGGCACCGATCTCTGTCTCTTCGCCCTATTCACCAACCCAGTCCCCGATCCGTCGTTCTCGTGGTTTACGTTACCCGCCACGTATCGACTCCCGTACGTACAACCCCGAATCGAACATTGGCCCGTCACCTACACGCTCGGCATCTGGACGTGGGTGTTTTGCCTTCCGGCCGTCTTCCTAGAGGGCTATCTCCGCTGGGGTTCCGTCGGTCGATTCGACCCGAAGGTTTGGCTCACGGCGCTCCCCGTCACGTTCATGTTCGGTGTGACCACCTACTGTCGGGTCTTCTGGCCGAAGCTCTACCCGCCGTCGTGGAACGCCCCGTCCTACACCTTCGTCTGCTGGGCATACTGTTCGTCGTATCTCCCAGGCTGGAGCAACGTAGCGTACCTCGTCGCCCTCGTTGGTGCAGGTGCGACGTATCTCGCGTCCCGTGACTCACCGGTTGCGAAGTACGCTTTGGCCACGTTCGGAACGCTCGCCTTGCCGCTCGGCATCCCTGCGCTCTTCGAAGCGTATCGTCACCACGTCCAGTGAGTCCCTGTTATTGGGCGAACCATCTCAGTTCGCCGGGCGCGGTTTCCCGGACGGCGACACGTCCGGTAGCGAGGGAACGTCGAGTTCGACTCGTCGCAGCAGTTGGGCGTTGATGGCGACGATGACCGTACTCAGCGACATCAACAGCGCGCCAACTGCTGGCGACAAGAGGATACCGACTGGTGCGAGAACGCCCGCAGCGAGCGGGATAGCGAAGACGTTGTATCCAGCGGCCCAGACGAGGTTCTCTCGCATCTTCCGATAGCTCGCCTTGCTCAGTTTGACCAGTCGGACGACGTCGAGCGGGTTGTTCTGCACGAGGATGACCTCGGCGGATTGGACCGCCACGTCCGTGCCGCTCCCGATGGCGATGCCGATGTCTGCCCGAGTGAGCGCAGGGGCGTCGTTCACACCGTCGCCGACCATCGCGACGAGTTTGCCCTGCGATTGGAGTTCGCGTATCTTCTCGTCTTTGTCCTCGGGGAGGACTTCCGCGAAGACGGTATCGATACCGAGTTCGTCGGCGACCGCATCGGCGACGTCCGCGGAGTCACCGGTGAGCATCGCGACTTCGATGCCCAACTCGTGAAGCGCGTCTACGACCTGATAGCTCTCCTCGCGGACGACGTCGGCGAGCGCGAACGCCGCGACCGGCGAGTCGTCTCTGAGCAGGTAGACGACCGTCTGAGCGTTCTCCCCTGCCTTCTCGGCGAACGTCGTCAGGACAGACGGAACGTCGCTGTCGAGTTTCGAGAGCAGGTTCGGACCACCGACGTACACCGTCTCTCCATCGACCGTCGCGCGGACGCCACGACCCTTGAGCGCCTCGAAGTCGGTCGCAGTCCGGGCCGAAACGTCGCGCTCGGCCGTCGCCTCGCGGATTGCCCGCGCAATCATGTGTTCGGAGTCTCCCTCGACCGCAGCGGCGAGCGCGAACGCCTCCGATTCGGAAAAGTCGTCCACCGTCGCGACGTCTACGACGCCCTGTTCGCCTTCCGTGAGCGTCCCCGTCTTGTCGAACACCACCGTGTCGGCGTTGCGGGCCTGTTCCATAGCGATACGGTCTCGGACGAGCATTCCGTTGCTGGCCGCCAACGACGTGTTGATGGCGACGACGAGTGGAATCGCCAACCCGAGTGCGTGGGGGCACGCGATGACGAGGACCGTGACCGCGCGTTCGATGACTGGCGCACCGAACGACGTTGCGACAGTCCACGCGACGGTGGTGACCGCGGCGGACGCCACCGCGACGTAGAAGAGCCACCCGGCCGCGCGGTCGGCGAGGACTTGCGTCCGCGATTTGCTCCCTTGTGCTTCTTCCACGAGGCGCATGATGCCTGCGAGCGCTGTTTCCTCTCCGGTCGCAGTGACGCGGACACGGAGGCTACCGTCGCCGTTGATGGTGCCGCCGAGTACGTCGTCACCGGGGTCTTTCGAGACCGGGCGTGACTCCCCAGTCACCATAGCCTCGTTCACCTCGGAGTCGCCCGACTCGACCACGCCGTCGGCGGGAACGCTCGCGCCGGGGCGCACGAGGACGAGGTCGTTCTCTTCGAGGTCGCTCACAGGAACTGTTTCCGTCTCACCGCTCTCAGTGACGCGCTCGGCGGTGTCGGGAATCAATTTAGCGAGTTCGTCGAGGGCGCTCGACGCCCGTCGGACGCTCCGCATCTCTATCCAGTGGCCGAGGAGCATGATGTCGATGAGCGTCACGAGTTCCCAGAAGAAGGCGGCGGTAGTCGGGAAGACCACGCTCGCGAGGCTGTAGACGAACGCGACAGTGATTGCCATCGAGATGAGCGTCATCATGCCGGGCGAGCGGTCCCGGAGTTCCGGGACGGCCATCCGGAGGAACGGAACGCCACCGTACGCGAAGACGACGACGGCGAAGACGGGAGTTATCCACTCACTACCGGGGAACGTCGGCACCGAAAAATTGAGCCAGTCTTGCAACGTCTCACTGTAGAGGAGAACCGGAATCGACAGCAGCGTCGAGACGAAGAATCGCCGACGGAACATCTGTTCGTGCCCTTCGTGCATTCCCCCGTGGTCGCCGTGACCGTTGCCGTGGTCGTGGTCTCGACCGTGATCATGATCCTTCTCACCGTGGCCGCCGTGGTGTTCGGGTCCGTCGGCGTTCGCTTCGTCCTTGGGGAGTGACTGCTCTACACGTGACTCCGCTGTGTCTTTCTCAGGGGCGGTCGTGCCTCCTCCTCCTTCGTCTATCGAATCTCGCTCCTCGTCGTGGGTATGATTGTTAGGTCCATCATCGTGTGAACGGTGGCTGTCGTCCATAGGTCATCCTCAGTGGACCAGTTACGTTAGCGAAGCACAAGGATATTCTGGGCCTGCGCCGGACCGTCGTGGGACTGGTATTCGGACTACATTACACCGCAAACCAACTTGGTACGGTAGCCACAACACTCGACCACGACGCAGTCGACCACGTTTCGGGGTTATCGAAATGACTCTCAGGTTTGGAATCGGAGTCATCTGAGTAGAAGTTCGCGCCGAAGCTTTCCCATCCTCTCGCTATCATAGAGTAGTTGATGAAGTTTCACTCAGGTTTCGAATTCGACCTTCGCCAACCAGATTCCGTCTTCGCCGCTCCAACCGCCAACCACCAATGTCCCGTCATTGAACTGTGATAGCCCAACGGGTTCCCCGAGGTCGACGGATACCGTGACCAACTCCTGAACCCTTCCCCACCGGTCAACCAATGAAATCGGTTTCTCGGGATCTCGTCCCGTTCGGTCTTGATTGTTCGGTTCTCCGGTAAACGCAAATCCCTCGTCGAGGGGAGTTACGTCCACGACGTACCGAAGGTCGTACGTTCGTCGCCAGACGAACTCACCGTTTGTCGTAGTCTTGACGAGCATCCCACGTGTGTAGTCATTTGGTATCGACTGCGTCCGACCAGCGTAGAGGAACCCGTCGTCTGTAGGAAGCGCGACACTGACTCCCTCAGATTCGACGCCACCGTAGGTGTGGTTCCACGACGACGTGCCGTCCGGACGGATTGCACGTAACCAAGCGTCACCGTCAGTTCCACCGGCGAGAAGAAAGCCCTCCTCGTGCGGAAGGACATCGCTGACGAAGGTTCCATCGTACGTTCGATCCCAACGTGTTCGACCATCAGTATCGACCGCGCGGAGCCAGGCATCGAGATCGGCATCGACCCGTCGAGGGTTTCCACGGTATCCGCCAATGAGATAACCGTCCTCTATGTCGTGGAGAACGTGAACGCCGTGAGGAGCTTCGGTACGGTGTCGCCACTGTTCTTGGCCATTGTTGTCGAGATGGAGTAGCCAAAGCGAAGGAGATTCGTCCGTAGTGCCAAGCACGGTGTATCCGCCGTTGACGGGGACGGCATCGACCGCAGTCGTGAAGCCCGGCGTTTTGATGGTCGTGGTCCACATTCGTTCGCCCTCTGCGTCGACTTCGGTCAGCCACGGGGTCTCCGACCGGCCGCTACCGGTTCGTCCGACTAGTAGGACATGGTTCTCATTTCCAACGAGTTTGTCACACTGGAAGTCGCTAGTCCCGTAGGTGCGTTTCCATTCTACAGTAGTGGGCTTAGTTCGTTTCTTGGACCTATACCTCACATGAGTCCCGGTCGCAGGAACTGCCACGCCAGCACCGAATCGTCGGAGGAACTTTCGTCTGGAGGGCGGAGACATAGCCGGTCCGTTACTGCGATAAGATATAAATCTTCGGTCATTTATACAGGTTAGGCGAGAAAACCCCCGACGGAGTCGTGGAGGGATGTCAATTAGAAAATATTTTGTCGAAGGAGTGATGCGTGTGTTTGTATGCGCCCCCTCCACGCAATCCTCGTACTTTCACTTGTCCTCAGCAGTGGGGTAAGTGCGATTAGTGCGACCCACTCCCCGTCCCTAGAGAATGAAGTCTCGATAGACCACGTCGGAACGTGGCAGGCACAAGCGAACGAAACAGACTTCCACAACGCTTCCGCAGTGAGTACGGCGATCAACGACGGGTCGCTGTCTCGTGCAACCGGCGTCAACGACGACGACCTACTCGTTGTTGAACTCAAAATACCGAGCTTCGCAGACGCTGTCGACGCGGCAAACGGAACCACGACGACAGAACGGTTCCTCACAGCAATGTCTGAGCACGGAGACCTCACAATCACGCAGACGAATCCCGGCCCGAGTCGGCAGGCGATGACCCTCGACGTTCTGAACGGAACGGGGGTCCGCGTCTTCGCAGACGCCACAAACAGCACCTACTTTGTCGTCCTCGAACTCGACAAAGTTCGGCCCACCCGCGGTAACGAGGTTGATAAAGATGCACTGGAATACGAACCGACCCCGTTCCTCGTTCGAGCAACGCTCGCGGCAGACTCGCCGCTGACCGAAGACCGCCAACGTGCAATTGCCCCAGTCGAAACACGGTGGGCGTCGATCGAGACAACCCCAGACGGGATGGTTCACGTCAATACTCAGTCGAACCTCACGATTTCCGGGAAGACGAACGTTGGAACGGGATGGCCCGTCACAGTCGTCCTCACCGGCAGTGACAATCCCGATACCGCCAGCAACGAGTCGTTCCGATTAACTCGTGAAGCGACAGTCGAACCACCCAAACCGGAAAGCTATCCCTACGAGGGTAGCTTCAACGCAACGTTCCGACGAGGGACCATACCACCGACAGCCGAGAACGTAACTCTCCGAGTTCGTCTAGACAAACGGTCACTGCTCGACGAATCTGTTCCCGTCGAAGTAGCCGGTCAGCGTGCTTCACTCACCGTCAATAGGGTACAGAGAGACGGTGAACTCAAACGGGTATCCGTGACCGCTTCACTTTCAGCAGGGGGCTTTCTCGTGCTCCACAACGGGTCTGCAGACGGCCCAGTCGTCGGCCAAACGAAGTTCCTCGACTCCGGCAAGCACACGGTAGCTGTGTACAACAACAAACCAGTAGACGTTGACGAGATCGTGGTCGTCGCCCACCAAGATACCAATCACAACGAGTGGTTCGATGGTCCGTCCGTCGATCGAACCTACACCGGAAGCGACCAACAGGACACAGACTTACGTAACTCGACAGCGCCGCCGACCTCAATCGAGACCACCAACTCAGTCCCACAGAGCGAAACAACGCCCGAACTACACGTAGACACTACACCAGGCCATACCACGATACCGGGATTCGGAGTAAGTGCGACTACTCTCGCACTTTTGACCTGTGTTACAATACTCGCCCGCCGTTGATTCCCCGGCGAAAAATAGTATTGCAGTCGTCAGTCGGCCGAATGTGCGTGCTGACCGTGTTCTCCATCTCCTTCGACCGACTCCGAGCGGTGGAGCCAATAGAGGAAGAGGAAGAACGCAGTTGCGAGGACGTTCAGGACCATCTTGTAGTTCATCTCTATCTTCACCTCTGCAATCTGGACCGACGATGGCTTCGGGATGAAACCGAGGCTGAGGAACAGGAAGTGAATGACGACGCCCGTGACGACGGCAGCGACGAAAATCATCCCCGAGAGGATTGCAGCGAACTTCGTCCCGTAGTACTCCCGATAGGCGTCCATAATCGGTGGGACGATGAGGTCCGCGTAGATGTAGCTCAGGACGCTCCCGAACGGAAGCCCGTTCGAGAACAGCACCGCGCCGAACGGGACGTTACCGACAGAGCAGACGAACGTGGCGACGCCGATGACGGCTCCGACGACAGCGGTCCAGAAGATGTAGACGGGCAGGCCGAACGTCTGGCCGGAGAAGATGGACGTCCAGACCTGCTCGGGGATGAATCCGGCAATGAGTCCTGCGAAGATGAACCCGATTGCGATTTCGTCCCAGAGCATGCCCCACTCCTTCCACTGCTTGTCGGCCAGCGCCTTCCACCCCGAGAGCGACGTTGCCTGCTCGCGGACGGTCGTGTTCGCTTCTTCGGGGTCGAAGCTCTCCTTGCAGGACTCCGAGCAGAAGTAGTACGTCTGGCCGTCGTGTTCGATAGTGTGGTCGGCTTCCTCGGTGTTGACTTCCATCCCACAGACGGGGTCTTGGACGGTCGGCGCGCCCTCGTCCAGTACGTTCTGTTTCGCCTCCTCGACGACTTTGTCCGGGACGAGGTAGACGAACCCGAACGCCATCAGACCGATGAGCATGAATCCGCCGACGATGTCCGCCAGTAGGAACTGCCAGCCCAACAGTATCCAGATGACTGCGCCGATTTCGATGACGAGATTGGTCGAGGCGAACATGAACGCCCCGAGCGTGGCCGCCGCAGAACCGCCCTTCTTGAAGAGGTTCTTCGCGGTGGCGATTGCGCTGTAGGAACACGACGAAGAGACGAATCCGAACAGCGACCCGTAGCCGATTTCGCGGGGGCCGTGACCTTCTAAGAGGTCCGAGACCGCCTCTTGGGAGGTCCACGCCTCGACGCCGCCAGCGATGGCGAATCCGACGACGAGCGCCCACCACGTTATCCACGCCATCGCGGCAGTCGTCGTCACGAACTGCTGGATGCTCTCGGCGAAGAACGTGCCGAGTGGTTTGGACGTCGTGAACACGCCGATGCCGACTGTCGCAAGCGCGATGACAGCGAGGATTGCGTATTCTTTCCGGTCCATGTCGTTTGGTAGGGGTTCCACACCTTACGGGGTTTTGGTTAATACACCCACCGCGAGTAGACGGCTGAGTTTAGGTTCCTAAAGTCCAATCAGGATCTCGATCGGCGACCCTGTATCCATCACGGCGTTACGTTCGGGCACTGCTCTCTGATTGCGATATGCTTCGGAGACGTTACACAGAAAAACGGATGGTCCCTAGTAGCTACCACCGGATGCCCGAACTTGATTCGACAGACGTCACTACCCTTCGACTGTTGTTAGCAGATGCTTGCCATTCGTTCCGAGACATCGTGAACGAAGTCTATCTCTCCACGCCGACCGTCTCCCACCGAGTGGAACGGCTTCGTGATTCGGGTATCGTGCAATAGTTCACTGCGAATTGGGTAGCTAAGATAGTCTAGTCGCGCGCTGCGATGGAGTAGTCGCTCATCACCGTTTAGGTCGTTGTGGTTCGTCAACTGCAGTAGCCCGTTTCACTGGAAGAAGAGTCACTTTTCCGCGTACATTTCCGATGGTGACAATTTTTATATATTTACTTCGCAAGAAAGGTTACTGCCAGCGATAGCGAGACGTGGAGATGGTACACCAGGACAAACCTAGGGAAGAATAGCTGACAGTGTAGTTTGCGTTGGTTGGACTCGCTGGCAATCCGATGGTTCGAAGAAATGATCAGAGGCGTCGATTTTCGAATACAAGGAGAATCTACGGAAGAGGCGTGGATACGAAAGGCCACTTTGACTTAAACAAGGAGGGAAACAAGACCCTGTTTAAGTAACCGGTTATGTCGTTGTGGGAAATCTATTTGGGATGTGAACGTGCAATAGGTTCCCACACATGCCAACCGACCCCAAAACTCGCCGAAACTGGCTACAGATTTTAGGTGCTGGTGGAGCAGCGAGTCTCGCGGGCTGTGCCGGAGGCGGCAACGACCAAAACAACGACGACCCGTACCAAGACACGAACGAGACCACCGACTCGGCGACAGACGAATCGACGGAAAGCGGTGACGATACGACCGGCGCAACGAAAGCAAAGCCAGCAACGGTAGCACTATCGACAGACCCAACCGCAGGTGTCTGGCAGGTGTACGGCGGCGTGACGCCGTACTACACCAACATCCTGGAACCGCTTATCTGGGTGACGAACGACATGAAACTCAAGCCCTGGCTTGCCAAAGACTGGACCGCCACGGACGAGACGACGTGGGAGTTCACGCTTCGCGACGACGTCACCTTCCACAATGGCGAACCACTCACGGCCGATGCAGTAGTCTTCTCGGTCGAAGAAGTCCTCAAAGAGTGGTCGTGGGCTCCGGGGTGGCTTCACATCAAACCCGAGGGAGTCAAGAAACTCGACGACAAGACTGTCGAGTTCACCACGACTTCCCCGTTCCCTGCGTTCCCGGGGACCATCGCCCACAACATGGTGGCCATCCAGCATCCAAGCAGAAACCGCGAAGAAGGCGAAGTAATCGGCACGGGTCCGTTCCAAGTCGTCGACCGGAAGGACAAACAGTACGTGAAAACGGAGGCGTACGACGACTACTGGAACGGCGAAGTCAATCTCCCAGAACTCACGTTCAACGTGATATCAGACCCGAACACGCGGGCCCTCTCGCTGAAGAACAACGACGTAGACATCGCGTACGAACCGCCGAAGAACAAGCTGGATAGTCTCAAAAAGTCCGAGGAGACGGACGCAATAACGCAACTCTCGCCGAGCACCGGGACTGCCCGGCTCAACATGTACAAGTCACCAACCGACGACGTGAAACTTCGCAAGGGCTTGAACTACGCCGTTCCACAGAAGCTCATCGTCGAAGAGGTACTCAACGGCGTCGGCGTACCTGCGAAAGGACCCATCGCGAAGAGTATCTACTGGTCCGCACACGAAAAGCTCCCAGCGTACGGTCCCAATATGGACAAGGCGAAGAGTTTGGTCGAAGAGTCGAACTACGATGGCGAGACCCTGAAACTGTTCGTGAGCAATCAGCTGACGGACGGGAAACTCCTCGCACAAGTACTTCAACAGCGGTTCGACAAGGCTGGCGTGACAGTCGAAATCCAAGTGATGGAACAGTCTGCGTTCGACGACGCCGTCCGTAACGGGAACGCCCACATCGAGGTGACCGAGTCAGGAACCAACAGTGGCGCGGCAGACTACCTGATCTACGAGACCTTCCACTCCGAGGGAGACATGAACGAACGTCTCCACGAGAAGAACGACACTGGACTGTACAACCCAGGGAAAGAGGTGGATTCACTCATCGAGAAAGGCTTCCAAACGGGTGACAAGAACGAGAAGGAAGAAGTGTACGAACAGGCCTTACAGAAGGTGATGGATCAGGCCGCGGTCATTCCACTCTACTACAGCGAATACATCGTCGCGAAGTACAACGACGTCAACGACCTCGACTTGCGGCCGATTCCCGAGATGGTCCGGTGGCCCGGCATCGAACACTCCTAATCAACTCCCTCTCTACGAATTATGTTAAACTTCCTCGTGAGACGCTCGGCGACGGTGTTGCTCGTCTTGGTCGGCGTGTCGATACTGACATTCAGCCTGATGTACTTCACTCCCGGCGACCCAGCTCGAACCATCCTCCGCCAACAGGCAGGCGGGCGTTCACCATCGGACGCTGCCGTCCAAGACTTCCGTCAACAACACGGCCTGAACGAACCGATTCCAGTGCAGTACGCAAACTGGGTCTGGGACGTCCTCCACGGGGACCTCAGACAATCGTACTACCAGGAGACACCCGTCACAGAACTCATCTGGAATCGCCTTCCGGAGACGCTCGAACTGGCCGTGGCGGGAATGCTGGTCGCACTCGCAATCTCGATTCCCACCGGCGTAATCAGCGCCGTTCATAAGGGTGGCACACCGGACTACGTGAGCCAGATTGCGGCCCTTCTAGGGGTATCCATGCCGAACTTCTGGCTGGGCTACCTGTTCATCATCGTGTTCTCCATACACCTCGGTCTCTTCCCAGTAGCAGGGGTCGGGGGTATCGAGCATCTCGTCCTTCCAGCCTTGACGCTCGGAAGCGGCATGGCGGCGATTATCACCCGTCTCGTCCGGTCGTCGATGCTGGAAGTCCTCGACGAGGAGTACATCCGGACCGCCCGTTCGAAGGGGCTCCGCGAGCGTATCGTGATTTACAAACACGCGTTACGCAACGCCTTGATTCCGGTCGTAACCATCGTCGGACTCCAGTTCGGGTATCTGTTGAATGGAGCCGTCATCGTCGAAATCGTCTTCCAACGGCCAGGCTTGGGCGACCTGCTCATCAACGCAATCTTCGCGCGCGACTATCCGGTCGTGCAGGGACTCGTCCTGCTAATCGCCGTCATCTTCGTGTTGACGAACTTCGTCGTGGACCTCACGTATCGGTACATCGACCCACGCATTTCGTTCGAAGGAGGAAACGCATGAGTACGGAATCAAATATCGAGTCCAAATCCACAGTCCAACGCCTTCGCTCCCGAATTCGTGGCATTCGTGCGTCGCGGAAGTACCAGCAATTCACGTCGAACCGCCTCAATCTCGTCGGGTTGATGTTCGTCCTCGTGGTCGTCGTGGCGGCGATATTGGCTCCACTCATCGCCCCGGCAGAACCGAACGAGCAGGACCTGCTCAATCGATTGGAGCCACCGTCCACCGAGCATCCGATGGGGACGGACCAACTCGGGCGAGATATGCTGACGCGACTGCTCTATGGGGCTCGCATTACGCTACGGATTGCCGTCACGGTCGTCGCAATTACGCTCGCTATCGGTACCATAATTGGCGTCGTCGCAGGATACGCTGGCGGGTGGGTCGACGAGGCACTGATGCGGTTCGTCGATATCCTGTTAGCGTTCCCAGGAATACTACTTGCGCTCGTCATCGCAGGCATACTAGGGCCGAGTCTGACGAATATCATGATAGCGCTAGCGGTCGTGGGATGGACCCAGTACGCCCGAATCATACGTGGAAGCGTCCTCTCCGTGAAAGAGAAGGAGTTCATCAAGGCAGCCCAGTTGATGGACGTATCCCGGACTCGAATCGTCGCTCGCCACGTCCTTCCAAACGTCATCACACCAGTGATTGTCCTCGCAACGATGGACATGGCCTACGTCATCCTCGGAACGGCGGGCCTCTCGTTCTTGGGGCTTGGCGCACAACCCCCGACACCCGAATGGGGAACGATGCTCTCTCAGGGTCGTAATTATCTCCAAGACGCGTGGTGGGTCGTAAACTTCCCCGGATTAGCTATCATGATAACGGTACTTGGATTCAACCTCTTGGGTGACGGACTGAGAGACGTTCTCGACCCGCGTGACCTCGGCGAAGTGGAGGACAAAGGACTATGAGTGAAAAAATTCTCGACGTAGAAGGACTGCACACTCAATTCAACACTGGAGGCGAACCAGTCCACGCGGTGAATGGGCTATCCTTCAGCGTGAACGACGACGAGATAGTTGGCATCGTCGGTGAGAGTGGGAGCGGGAAATCCGTCACAGCACTCTCGCTCGCTCGATTAGAAGACCCCGGAGAGATTGCGCAGGGTTCGATCCAATTCCGCGGGACAGAGATGACGACTGCAGACGACAGGACGATTCGTCGCATCCGTGGTGATGGTATGGCGATGGTGTTCCAAGACCCGATGACGACCCTGAATCCCGTGTACAAGGTGAGTGAACAGATCGTAGAGTCACTCAAGGTCCACGAATCTCCAGAGTCTCAACGTCTCTTAGACTATCTCAAGGTTCCAGGGTTCAGTAAGCGACGCGAGTGGCGTGAGAAACAGCGGCGAGCAGTAGAGTTGATGGAGCAAGTCGGGATTCCACGTCCCGACCAGCGCGTCGATGCGTATCCACACGAGTTCTCGGGTGGGATGCGGCAGCGCGCGATGTTGGCGATTGCGCTCGCGAGAGAGCCAGACCTCCTCATCGCTGACGAACCGACGACGGCACTCGACGTGACCATCCAGGCGCAGATTCTCGACCGAATCAAGCAACTCAACGAGGAACTCGGCATGGCGGTGCTGCTGATCACCCACGACTTGGGCGTCGTCGCCGAACTCTGTGACCGCGTCATCGTGATGTACGGTGGTGAGATAATGGAGACGGGGCGTACTGAACAAATCCTCCACGACCCACAACACCCCTATACGCGTTCGCTCCTCGACTGCATGCCACAGAATACGTCGAGGAAAGAGCCGTTGAACGTCATGGAAGGTGAGGTTCCGGACATGATCGGTGGGATAACGGGGTGTCCGTTCGCACAGCGATGTGAGTACGCAAGTAATGCGTGTCGCGAAGGGGCAATCGAAACGCACGGCGTTGCTGGGGACCACGAGGCGAAGTGTTGCAACCTCCACGAAGTGCCCCATGCGACACCAACTGCTAACACCGTCGAGGAGGAAGGAGAATGAACCAGCAAGACAGTCGCTCAGTTCACCCGGAGTCGTCGCGAGAGAAGCCAGCAGTCATCGAAGTTCGTGACGTCGTCAAGCGGTTTCCGGTAGACGACTCGGTGGTGAATCGACTCCTTCGAAATAGAGAGTACGTCAACGCAGTGTCGGGCGTGTCCTTCCAGATTCAGAGAGGCGAGACGCTCGCGCTCGTCGGCGAGAGCGGAAGCGGAAAATCGACGATTGCCAACGTAATCACCGGTTTGCACGAACCGACGAGTGGAGAAGTACTGTTCGACGGAGAATCGCTCGGTGGGGTGACCGACAGGTCGTCAGAAGTGTTGGCGGACATCGGAATGGTGTTCCAAGACCCCAAGTCGAGTTTAGACCCACGAATCACCGTCGAGCAGTGCATCGAGGAACCGCTTCGGTCCAACGGGTGGAGTGCGGAGCGACGGCGTGAACGAGTTGCTGAACTCCTCGAACTGGTCAATCTGTCGCCGACCTACGCTGACCGACATCCCCACGAACTCTCCGGTGGACAGGCACAACGCGTTGCTATCGCTCGTGCCGTCGCCCTCGACCCACAGGTACTCGTGCTCGACGAACCAGTCTCGGCACTCGACGTGAGCGTGCAAGCGAAAATCCTCAACCTCCTCATGCGGTTGCAGGACGAACTCGATCTCACGTATCTGTTCATCGCCCACGACTTGAATGTCGTCGAGCACATCGCCGACCGCGTCGCAGTAATGTACTTAGGTCAACTCATGGAGGTTGCACCGACGGCGCAATTGTTCGAGCAACCCACTCACCCGTACACGGACACGCTACTGTCTGCGATTCCGGACTTAGAGTCGAACTCGAACACCGAGCGAGTCACGTTGGAAGGAGATATCCCGAGTCCGGTGAACCCGCCAGACGGGTGTGTCTTCCATACCCGTTGTCCAGTAGCTGACGAAGAATGTAGTCAGTCAGTGCCTGACTTCCAAGCGGTCGGCGACGCCGAATCGAAGTGCCACTACGCCGAAGAATTCGTCGAAGGGGAACGAGCTAATGACTGACGACGATAGTCACGACTCGGACGCGGAAGCGTCTGTTGACGAGGAGTCGAACGACGACGAAGAACACGCGCTTCCCGAAGAAGATCTCCAGTATCCTGAGTTCGTGTTCGACGAAGGAGACGTGGGTGAGCGAGGAGAGTTCGACCTTCACCAATCATTGACTCGCGACGAGATGATAGACTGGCTCACCGATATCTCAGGTGGACTGAAGAGTCACGACGTCGCCGTCGAATCTCCCGATGGCCACGTACGATTCGGCGTGGGTCCAAAAGACGTCGAGATGGAGTTCGACCCAGATGAGGAACTCCGAGGCGAGTTGGAGATTACGTTCCGACTCAACGCGAAAGCGATGTTCGTCAGTGACGACCCGTCGAAGACGAAAGTCGGGGCGCGTGGTGGAAAGGGATTGATTCCGATCGAGATGTTGACGACGGATCAAGAAGTGTTCCGGTGCTACAACTGGATCGACGACCCGACAGACCCGTAGAAACGAACCTGGTCGATAGAGTTTCATCCCTGATTGCTCCGGCGACCGTCTGTCGATCGTCTCAGTACTCCGCCGACACAGGTCTTGGTTCTGGCCTATTCTTCCGTTACGGTAGTCTGGCATCGCAGCGATTAGAGAATATCCCCCGTCACCTAAAAAGACAAAAATAGAATGGGTGAAAACTTTCTATTCAATGTTTACTCCCCGCCATCATCCTTGGTTGTGAAGTAGAAATAGACAAAACGTAATAGGCCATCTAGTCCTATGGAATGAGTCAGACGATCACGGTCGAAGGAATGACGTGTGGACACTGCGAGCAAACTGTCGAAGAGGCATTAGAGGGCGTCACCGGAGTTGCGACGGCGGACGCAGACCGGGAAACCAATTCTGCAACCGTCGAAGGGGATGTCGCAACGGACGAACTCGTTACAGTAGTCACCGAGGCGGGGTACGACGCCTCCGAATAATTAGCTCCGTTTTGGACCGAAGTCGGACCAGCAAGAGTTTCGCGTTACGAACGGTAGTATAACGGTTGGGGTCGGATTCTCGGTCTCGACGCATACATCGAACAGTACGAAGCAGTTGGGCGTTCACTCCTCGAAAGACTTGGCTGGCTTGAGTACGTCCTCGGCTATCCTATCCAAATGCGCGAGAGACTGTACGGTCTGTACCGCCAAGTACAATCGCGTCTTGCCTCTTATTTTCGCAGTTAGAATCGCGGGAAGTGCCAGTCAAGCGCAAGCACGAGACGAACGGTAAGAGACCGATGGAAACCGAACCACCCCACAGTAGGCGGTTCAGTTGACTCTCTATCCACGTTTCTCAGACAACGGGAATAACACGTAGGGTTAACTGGAAGCCGGTAGTTGTGTTAGATATGCACTATACGATGCAAGCGAAAGTGGCCGGAGAGTTCGAAGAGACCGTGGACGCAACCGTTGAGGCCCTAGAAGAGGAGGGATTCGGCGTTCTTTGCGACATCGACGTGCAAGCAACACTGAAAGAGAAACTCGGCGAAGAGTTCCGTCAGTACCGGATTCTCGGTGCGTGCAACCCAGAACTAGCACACGAAGGATTGTCCGAGGAAATCGAACTCGGCGCGTTGCTCCCGTGTAACGTCATCGTCTACGAGACCGACGACGGTGACGTACAGGTGAGTGCAGTCGAGCCGAACCAACTCGTCGGAGTCGCCGACAACGGGGCACTCGACGCCATCGCGGACGAAGTCCACGACCGATTCGAGCGTGTTCTAACAAGAGTTACGGACGAACTCGGAACCATCTCGGAGGCGGAAAACTGATGGCGTCCTCGTCATCGAATCAACTCGACACGGCGACCATCATCCTCCTCATCATCGGTGCGATCATCGTCCTTCCGATGCTCACGATGGGGATGGGATTCGGCGGCATGATGGGCTATGGCGGGATGATGGGCGGCTATGGGACCAGCGGTGGCTGGTGGCCCCTTATCGGCATGGCTCTCCAACTCGGATTCCTGCTCGTCTTGCTCGGCGGGGGATACCTCGTGTTCCGACGCGTGACCGAAACACAGTCGTCTCGAGATTCGGCATTGGAAGAGCTCCGTACGGCGTACGCTCGTGGTGATATCTCCGACGAAGAGTTCGAGAATCGACGGACGAAACTCAACAGTGAGGGGTCACGCGAGTTACAGCCATGACTTCCACGGTACGGCGGCGTGAGTTCCTCTCTAGTCTCAGCGTCGGAATCGTGAGTCTCGCTGGCTGTCTCTCCGGGTCTTTCCCGGGAAGTGTGCAGCCCGACAAGACGATATACGTCGGCTCCTACCACTGGGGGTTCGTCTTGGTCGATGGAAACAGCGAAGAACAGGAGCGTGTCGTCTTGAATCGTGGCGACAGCCTCCGTATCGTCGCGTTCAACACGCTTTCGAGCCAAAGCGTAGGCTCTCTTCCAGAGTCGGTCCGAAACGCATTCCCTGACCACGAGACGCTCGAAGAGCGAAACGAGGAACGCATTCCACATCCATCCGACGGCGACTTTCACGAACTGTTAGAAGAGGCGAACGAGCAGTATCCTGACCACAGCCTCGCTATCATGCCGTCCGGTCAGTTTCACATGCGCGGTGGCATGATGATGCATCCCGTTTCCCTCCCCCACAGTGCCACGACGCCAGTCGTTCGACAGTTACGTGCGACTCGGCGCGGCGATTATACGCTCAGTTGTCTCACGTATTGTGGGTACGGCCATCCCTACATGGAAATCGACGGCGGGTTAGTCGTCACGTAGGACGGCTTCTCCTAATTCTGGAGTCGTAGTGCCGTTGCCTATTTATTGATGACTGACGACGAGTTTCCTTGGTGAGGGGAATAATGACACGATTAAACGCTGTCCAACTAACTGCAGTGACACTCACCGTACTCCTCGTTGCAGGAGGAAGTACCATCGCCGTAGGGAGTACAGCTCAGACGAGTTCGGATTCAGTCGATGAACAACTATCGCAGCACGCGGTTCTCGAACAAGACTCGAACCAATCGAACGTCACCTTCGAGAACCAAACCACGAATGGAACGACCGTAACGGTGAGTTCTGCGGGGCTTCCAGCGGGTGGTTTCATCGCTATTCACAACGAGAGTGGGGCCGTCGTCGGCTACAGTGACTACCTTCCTGCAGGATACTATGAGAACGTTACCGTTCCCGTTACGATAGTCGAGTCGAACGTCCAAATTCCGGCACAGATGGCTCGGATGCGTGGGTTGCTGAATCAGACGCAGACCCGTGAACAGCGGATGTTCATGATGATGAACCAGACGATGGGACAGAGAATGATGCAGAATCAGACTCGACAGCAGATGCACGAACACATGCACGAGGCGGTCGAAGACCAAGAGCGCCACCGGCTGATGCACCAGATGATGAATCAGTCGGTGCATCCACGCATGCTTGAACTCATGAGTAACCAGACTGGTGATTTCCAGCAGATGCAGGAGATGATGGAGACCATGCGGGCAAGCAGGAACGTAACCCAGTCGCAGATGCAAGAGATGATGCGATTGCTGAACCGGACGGAAGCCCGGGAGACGCGCATGCTCCAACTGATGCTCAACGAGACGCACGACCCCGAACAGATGCGAGCACTGATGCGAAATCAAACCCGCGACTTCGCACGAATGCACGTACTGATGGCTCAATTCTCGCGCCAACTCGGGACTGCTGAGGGCCAGACACTTACTGCGATGCTTCACCGGGACAGTAACGGAAACGAGCTGTTCGACTTCCCTGATGGTGATGGTCCGTACAGGGTCAACGAGACTCCGGTAGCGGACAGTGCAACGGTCCGCGTTCAAAACTCAGTGCAGAACACGACGACAACTGCTTACTAGTTATCCTGCGATCAATCGAGACGTTCTTTCACTTTCTCACGCCCCGAGGGCTTCTTGCGTCCGCTTTGGCTCTCCACGAAGATACGTTGAAAGAGAAGTCAAATCTGATTCTTGAGGCCAAAGGCGTCAATGTCGTTGTGCTCGGTAACGTTCGTCATCTCCAAGGCTCGTGCCTGGTCGATATTATTCGAAAGCCTGCACCCTACTACCAAGATTTATCCGAGCGTTTCGAAGACTAAAGCGAACAAACGGGTACTATTCTGCTGGAGTTCACAAAAACAACCGACTCGAAAACACCACGAGAGCCAGTACTAAATCAACAGTACCAGCTCGGCAGCCGACCGAAAGAATTCTGGGGCGAGGTCCCGTTTAATTACGGCTTTGAAACCTAAATTTCCACAGTGACATCTTCACCTTCCGAAGAGCAACTGGCAAATCGGATGCCGTCGATACTGTAGCCATGCAATCCGCTCTCGCTGATGGCATCCTCGAAGCGCTGCGCATCGGCATCGGATTCCTCTGGACGGCCGCGTGGGCGATCATCATGGGCCTCGTCATTACGAGTCTCGTCCAAGTGTACGTCTCGAAAGAGCGGATGGCACGAGTGCTTGGGGACGACGACCTCGGTGGACTTACGAGAGCGACGGTGTTCGGTGCGGCGAGTAGTGGTTGTAGCTTCGGAGCCGTCGCAATCGGCAAGGGCCTGTTCAAGAAGGGAGCGCACGCTGTGAACGTCCTCGCATTTATGTTCGCCTCGACGAATCTCATCGTCGAACTCGGCCTCATGATTCTGATTCTGCTTGGGTGGGAGTTTCTCGTCGCCGAACTCCTCGGTGGCCTCATCCTCATCGTGGTGATGGCACTCCTCGTTCATCTGACGCTCCCCGAATCGTTGTTTGCGGAGGCTCGTGACGCACTCAATCACCGTGACTACGAACAGGGTATCACCGAAGACCCGACCTGTGGAATGGAGGGCAAAGACGAGTTCTCGTTCGTGACCGATGGTGGTGAGACACGCAAGTTCTGTTCTGCGGGGTGTATGGAGACCTACGAGCAGGAGATAGCGAGTAGTGGTGGGTGGCGAGACGAACTGTTGTCGTGGGGCGGCTGGTACAAGGTCGGGAACCAGTACCGCAAGGAGTGGTCGATGCTCTACAAGGACGTTATCGCAGGATTCCTCGTCTCCGGCTTCGTCATCGTGTTCGTCCCCCAGTGGGTCTGGAACGCGCTCTTCTTGCAAGGCGATAGCCTGCTGGCGAGTGCTGAGAACGCAGTCATGGGGGTGACAATCGCCGTGATTAGCTTCGTCGGGAGCATGGGCAACGTCCCGTTCGCCGTCGCACTGTGGGGTGGCGGCATCAGCTTTGCAGGTGTCATCGCGTTCGTCTACGCCGACCTCATCACGATTCCCGTCCTGAACGTCTATCGGAAGTACTACGGCTGGAAGGTGATGGCTTACATTCTCAGCGTCTTCTTCGTGACGATGGCGTTCACAGGTTTTCTCATGGAACAACTATTCGACGCGCTCGGTATCGTCCCGAATCTGGCTGGTGGACAGACGGCAACCGAGCAGACGTATTTCGAGTTCAATTACACCTTCCATCTCAACCTGATTGCGTTCGCTCTCTCTGGGTTTCTCCTCTACGTCTACCGCCGCGGACTCGGCGCGCCGGGACAGTACCGTGACCCGGTGTGTGGGATGCGAACCAGAGATGACGGGCCGAGTATCACCCACCAAGGCGAAACGTTCTACTTCTGTTCGAAGACGTGCAAATGGTCGTTCGAGAAAGCACCTGCCGAGTTTCACAGACGACCAGAAGTCAATGAAGGCGGTGTCGCGCAGGGACACGAACACCACTGAGTGACAGCGCAAGAACCGATACCGTCGTCAAACTCCTTCTCAGGTCACAATCGACTGTCGTCTTTCGTGGCCGAGAACGGTGCGATAGACGTGTTTAGTTGTGCGACCCAAGACAATCGAAGGACGTACGCGAAGAGGATGGCTAGCGGAGCGAACCCGAACGTCGTGGTAACCAGAGCGAGCGGGAGTAGCCAGTCCGGTGCTGGCGGCCCGGAGCCGATAGCACCGTAGATTGCGAGGAGGATGGCCGAGAGAACTTCTGCGGGGACGCCGACGTACAACAGCACTCGGGAGAGTAACGAGAGTTCTTTCTCGACGTAGATGGTTCGATAGTACTTCCGAGCAGTGTCGATGTGGAGTAGTTGCTCGTGAAGTTGTTCCAGTAGTCGTCGCTGTTCGTCCGTTAGTTGGTCGAACTCTGCTTCGATTGCCGTAATCTCGTATAGTTGTTCGGCGTGGTTCGTCCCGAGCGTCGCCTCGATGACGGCGAAGATATCCACTGCGGTCGTATCTAACGTCCGCGTCACGTTTTCGGCGTCACTCGTGAGGCTCCCGACGAGGTCAGCGACGCGGTCGTTCAGCCTCTCATCGTGGTCTGGTGACGTTGACTCTCGAAGCGCTATCGCTTGGTCCGTAAGTGTCTCGTGAAGATGAAGTAGGAAGTCGGCGGGAGAATACGGAATCGGAGTCGAATTCGTAGTGTCCGCAACCTGATCACGATACTTGACTGCCTCTCGAATCCGTCGGTTCAGGTCGCCCGGTGCACCGAGTTCCCGCGAGAGGACGAGTTGATTGATGGACAAGACGACGGTGATGAGCGTGAGATTGCCGCCGATAATCGCGCTGAAGAGGAAGTACATCGGGGTAGACGGCACGCGCGGAACTAAACCAACGAATGCAAGCCCTACGAGTACGCCGAAGATAGCGAGCAACAGCGCACCCGCGACACGGGTCCGGTTACCGGTCATTAGTACCCAGCGACCGACACGAGTCACCGACCGACTCCCAATTGTTTCTGCGGACATTCTACTAGGGTTAGTCGCTGGCGTGTGCCCCGCTACTCTGCTGGCTTTGACCCATCTCGGCAGGATTCTTCATGCCTTCTTTGACACCGAAGTAGACGAGGATGGCGTTGACCGGGAACGCGAAGACGAACCCGACCGACAGCGAAAAGACGAGCGCACCCCAGAACAGCGGGTCGCTTATGTGCGCCTGACTAGCGATCAGGAGGTCGGTCCCGATTGCGGCAATTTCCATTATCGTGATACTCGGTGTCTCGCTGTAGAGTGCATCCAACATCGCTTCCTGAAAGCCGACGCCCTCCTGCATGAGCGGTCCGACGGTGAGTGCGTAGCCGAAGATGTACGCGAGTGTGAACGTCCCCGCAGTAACGAGGAGCGTACTCTGCAAAGCGAGCAGGCCAGCGAGCACTGCGAACCCGGTGACTTCTCCTGCTCCGCACCCCGAGTAGCAGTGGGCCGTCGAGCGGAACCCACGCCGCCATAGCGAGTCATGGCTGATTTGGGACCGGCCGGAGTACCAGTAGATGGCGAGTCCGAACGGTCCCGAGTACAGCACGACGAGCGCCCAAACACCCTTCATCAGTGACGGGAGTGCCTGATTACGTTTCCTGATATCCCGCCAGAGGACTCCGATGCACGCGAGGACGACAATCGCCCACGCGCCGAGAATCATCGGGTCCGAGAGGACGGGCTTGAGCAATGTCCGAACTGGTGCGAGCGCGTGCTCAATCTGTTTAAGTATTGAGTTGGCCGACATCGTAACTGAATCCTCCAACTGAAGTCACTGATCTGACGTTCTAATTAGCGAATCGACTCTTGCACCGCAGTACAGTCGTACAATAGTGGAGATGCAACTATAGTATTGTGGCTGACGATGAAAACCGGTATCTGTGTGCTACCATCGCTTGCGATCGAATTTGTACACTAGACGGATTGTACGCCGGTGTTTACGAAACCTGCATTTACCCACTCCACTCGAAGGCTTTCCTATCGACATGAAACAACTGGGCCGAAAAGCAGTGGCTGTAGACTACTCCTCATCGCTTCGGCGCGTTCGTTCCCGAACCACACTGAGTTCGAACCACACTGAGATTTAGACACTAAATAAACGGGGTCAGTGGGCACTGAACGACGCTTACTACCCTGATAGTATTATTTTCGAACCTCGAATCACGAGTTGAATATGGGAGTTCACAAGCTACGGCGACAGGCTTCGAAGTTGCTCGTCGTGATGGCAATGCTACTCGTCATCTCCAGTGGTGCAGCTATCGCAGACGAAAATCATGGGACGACAACTGCTGAAACGACGAGTGAGCATAGTGACGGGCATCACGCGGGAGAGGGTGGCGAAGAAACCAGTCACAACGACGACGGCAGTTCGTTGGGTTGGGTGAAAAGCATCGTTGGATTGGTCGCACTCGCCGCAGTTCCGACCGCCCCGGCGTACTGGTTCGGGAAACAGCGAGACCGACTCCTCGATTTCGGTGGGGGAGAACTAACAGCAATCGGGCTGATTCTGGTCAGTGCAGCAGTGCATCTCTATCTCTTCGTCCAGCACAGTGAGTTGAAGATGCTCCTCGCTGGTCTCGGATTCGTCGGCGCAGTCGTCCTGTTTTTCTTGGGCGTGAACCGACGACTACTCTACGCTCTGGGGATTCCGTACGTGGCGGCACAAATCGCCCTTTGGTGGGAAAGTGGAATGCCCCATCTCCAGAGTTTCGGCTTACTCGACAAGGTTGCACAAATCCTACTCATCGGTGTTCTTAGCTACCTCTTGTGGGCGGACCTCGAATCGACGAGTGACGTGTGAGCGTCGTCATTCACCGTCTTTCCAGAACTTCACGAAGTTGGGGACGACTCGCAGTACGTGACCGACATTTACTGTATATCGGCATGTAGTTTACGGGCGTGAGCTACGAGGCCTCGGACTCGAACGCCGCCGCCAGCTCCGTCCGCATGAACTCACGTCGAACGCGCCGCGCGCGTTCGTCTGAGAGGTAGTTCGTCATCACGACTTGCGGGTCGTCGCTGCCCTGTTCAGCCGCAATTTCTTCGAGACCATCCAAAACGGCTCCGAGAACCGAGGTGTACGTGTCGTACCAAAACCGACGGCAGAGTTGCGGACTCGGCTGTTCGCCGTCGATTTTCGCGGGCAACTCGGCGCGTTCTGCGAGGTCACGGAACCACGTCCACACCCGCTCTCTCGTCACGTGGGGGTCGGCCCCCTGTTTCGACGGGAAGAGATAGCCTGCCCAGTCGTCTCGCGACGCGAGTTCGTCGATTCGCGCGTCGAGCGTCGAAAGTCCGTACAGGACGTTGACTTCGCCCGGTCCGTTCTTTCGTTCCTCGAATGTGAGGTACGGCACGTCTTCCTCGCCGTCGCGAACGAGTTGCGAGACGTGGAGGGCGGCGACTTCGTTTGCACGCAGTCCCCACCCAGCGAGCGCGACGACCAACAGTCGTTCTCGGGGGTCTCCCGCAGTCTTGACGAGTCGTCGGACGTGGTCGGCGTCGAGACGCGAGGGGTCCGAGCGCTCGGGCTTCCACTTGAACTCGTCGTAGAGACCGGATGCCGGGTTGGTCGCCGCGAGTCGGCGGCCCACGAGGTGTTGGTACCACGAATCGACCACGCCGCGGACTCGCATCTTCGTTCGGGCACTGTACCCCTGTTCGTTGAGCCAGTCGAAGGCGGCGTAACAGGCATCGACCGCCTCGTAGGTGGGGGAATCGGCGTCACGAGCGACCGGCGAGAGCAGGTCGTCGGTGCTGTTCGCGCGTCGATACGCACGCGCGTAGAGATTGAGACGACGGCGTTTGGCAGAGAGAGAGGATTCAGTCAGGTCGTGACGCGAGCGACGACTTGCCACGAACCCGTCGAGGGCGTCGATAGTCGCGGTGTCGTCGGTGTCCCAGTCGTACCCCGATTCGTCGGTTCCGAGTTCGAGGTCGTCGCTCCAGAACTCGCCGAACGAGCGGTCGTGGTGCCGACGGAGTGCGGCGAGAAACCCCCTGAGACCTCGGTCACGGAACCACTGGTGCGTGGGTTTGTGAGTTTCCGGGTCGTAGCCGTCGGTTCTGAGGCGGGGCGCGACCCTCGACCAGTAGAGGTCGATGAAGCCCTCTCTATCGAGCGTCGTCCAGCGGACGTCGTCGAACGGCGATTCGACGGTAGATTCGCTCACAATCTGACACCTCTGGGGTGACTGAGTCTGGGATTCCGCTGTCGGCCGAAAGTCGAGGAAGGGAGCCGGTCTGCTGTCCCAAATAGTGGATTCAAGCTTCCCATAATCGGTCGTTTCAGGCGTTTCGTGCGTTACGTTATAGTTCTGTGGGTCTGTCGGACTACACTGGTCTGTTAGACCCACGAAAAATCATGGCGAGGTGGCCCCGCAACGTGTGAACCATATATTGCTATACTAAAATTCCGCGTGCCCCGTCACTGCGATTCGAGTCTCGTCGGCGTCGCTGCTCGGACACTCCGAAGTCTGGTGCTCGTCGTCGCGTTCGCCGTAGTGGTCGCTCTCCTCGGTCTCGCGTTCAGTCAGGCACTTCCACTCGCGCTTTTCCTCGGTCTCGACGTGGGCCTACCTCAAGCGGCCTCTCGGCTGACTACGTCCACGTCCGTCGTCCGACGCTTCGGGACCTCGGCTGGATGGGCGGGAGCACGCTGACCGTCGTCGTTCTCTACTTCGGAGTCGTGATCACGGCAGTGGTCGCGGGCGTCCCCCTCGCACGCAGTGGTATCAGCGTGGCCGGTGACGCCAACCCGACCATCCTATTTGTCATCGCCGCCCTCTCGTTCGTCCTCATCGGACCCATGGAGGAACTGTTCTTCCGCGGAATCGTCCAAGAGACGATGCGCGAGGTACTCCCCAGACGACGGCAGTCGTACTGGCGTCACTCGCGTTCGCTGCGATTCACTACCTCACGATGGTCGGGCCGTTCGTCGGCAAGATGGTCCTGCTGGGCAGTCTCTTCGTGACATCGGTCGTGTTCGGGTTCGTCTACGAACGAACGCGAAACCTGCTCGTCAACGCAGTCGTTCACGGCGCGTACAACGCGACGTTACTCGTCCTCGCGTACGTCGTGTTCAGCATGGGACTCGCGTGAGAGTACCCAAAATTTCTCTCCGACTGACGCGACTGGGAAGGCGACTCTCACGACCCGAGATTCAGCGACGCCATTGATGCTACTGTAGCGCGTCTCCGTTCACATGAATACGTACGCAGATTCCGAGTCACGTCGAGACGCTCGGGACAGGCCTGCCATCCCGGCGTACGGCCCCATCGACGCGCTCCTCGGTTTCGTCATGTTCTACGTCCTCGTAGACCGTGCGACGCCGACGTTCGTGGACGTGATTCCGACCGTACTCCCGAGCGTCTCGCCGTCGCTCGTGAGACTGGGACTGGCACTCGCACTCTGGTTCGTCTTCGTCGTGACCAGTATCGACCAGATACGCCGTCAACTGGCGGCACTCGGCGTGATCACTCACGACGCCATCACGCCCAGTAGCCGTCGTCGCGGCACTCCCACCGAGACGGAAGCACTCCTGTACCTCGTACTCGCGCTGGTCGGGGGTACCGTCGCGGCGTGGACCTTCGACCGCGGTATCGAGACGGCAGTGTCACTGATTCCGGTCGTCGTTACTATCGACGTCACGGCGTTCGTCCCCGAGGACTTCGCAGTGATGGTCGTCTTCTTCCTCTCCTTCGGCGTGGCGAGCTACGCGCTCGACAGATTGCTAATCGGGGGACTCCGGGCGACGTTCGCCGAGTAGCAGGAACGGACGGCGGTACCGTCTCCGAAGCGAGTCGGCGAACGACGGTTGTACTGTCTACTTCTGATTCTCACTAGTCGAGAGCCACCACAGCGGTCCAATACGTTAGAGAGCGTCTGTTGAGGTATGAGACCCGAAAACGAGTGGTTCAAGCCGGAGAAGCTCAAGGTGTACTACTTCACCTACGAACTCGTCTCCCTCGCAGTCGTCGCTGTGGTCGTCGGTGCCCTGGCCTACAGCGGTATCCTCTGGGAGATTTCAGAGTGGGTAGTGCTAGTCGTCGGAGCGAGCCTCCTCGTCGCCTTCGGCTTCATGACGTGGTGGATTCCGGCGTTCTTCCGGACCGCCGACTACCGGTTCACCGACCAGGAAATCGAGTTCCGACGTGGGGTGTTCTTCCAACAGAAGACGACGGTCCCGTACAACCGAGTTACGAACGTGGACGCCACCCAAGGACCGATTCAACGACTCGTCGATGCCGGACAAGTCGGCATCCACACCGCAGGCTACGGCGGCCAGATGGGAGCAGAACTGACTATCGACGGCGTCAGCGACTACGAAGCCATCAAAGACCAGATACTGGCGAAGACGCGACGGCGGCCGCCCGAAGCGACCGAGAGCGGCGAAACCGACGCGCCCGGCCGAGAGAACTCGACTCCCCGAAGCGAACCGACGGCCGAGACGCCCGAAGTACTCGCCGAACTGCGGCGCATCCGAGAGCTACTGGAGCAAGGTCGTACCGTCTGAGACGAGTTCATTTCTACGTCAGCAGAAAGCGAACTCGACGAGGGGGAGAACGAGAAACAACGCGAGAGAAGAGAGCGAGAAAAAGCGCGGTTTAGTACCGTTCCGGGGCTTGAACGGCATCATCGAGTCCATCGGCTCGCGTCACGGCGGTGACGTACGCCGAGACGGTCGCTTCCGTCTGCTCGCCCAATCGAATCGTGTGGTCGTCGTGCTGTGGTTCGGTAATCGTCGATTGACCAGTGACCGATTCAAATAGCTCGCCGAGTTGGTCGGTGCGTTCCGTAGAGGTTGCCACAGGAATCACTGTCCTCCGGCGACCGACGACCCGCCGACTTGCGTCTGCGTCTCGCGCTGGGTGACCGTCAGTTCGAAACCGCTGTCGGCGTCCACCGAGACGGTGATGTCGTCTACCTGTCGGGCGTACTCGCTGGTGTGCTTTCCAGAGCGGCGGAGGCGAGTTCGCTCTTCGAGGAGTCCCGCTTCGGTGAGCAGGTCGAGTTTTCGGTATGTCGTCGAGAGCGGGATGCCACAGACTTCCGAAATCTCCCGGGCAGAGAGCGACTCGTCGCTGGTCGCTTTCAGGACGGTGCGGCAGTCCGAGTCGTCGAGGGTTTCGAGGAGCGTAGCGACCCGTTCTTCCGATTCGACTACGGTCTGGGTCGTTCCGGGGTGGCTGTGGAAGTCGGGGCGAATACCTGCTATCGTCGATTGGCTCATACAATACAGTAGTGAGGCTATTGCAACCAGTGTAGACCACCGATATCTGGGGTGCTTTATATGCCCCCACCAGCGTGGGCTCCGACGGCACTCGATTCGAGGGGCTCCCACTCGTCTCGAATACCACTACGCTAAAGACAGGTCACGACGAATCGTGACCCGGTACGTATGGCATCCGGGATACGAGCGACGGTGAAGTTTAGTTCCCCCGACGGATGTCCGATCGCGAAGTTCTCGGAGTCGGTAGACACGGTCATCGACCAGACTTCGACAAGCGTCGCATCGCCCGGAGCGGAGAAAACAGTCACCGAGTTCTTGGCGGCGGATGCAGACACCGACGACGACAGCGAGCCCATCTTCTCCTACGGCTCCGAGAGTCTGTACCGAACTGTACACGACGGCGACGAAGGCTGTCCGTGCGAGTGTCTCGGGCAGTTCGGCTGTCCGGTTCACCGGTACGTCGCGGACGACGGCGACCTGACGCTCGTCTTTCACGCCGAGAGCTTCGACCAGTTGCAGGAGGTGACCGCCGAGTTCCGGGACCGATTCTCGGACATCGACGTGCAACGGCTCCTCCAACCGCCGCTCGAAGGCCTGCCGGAGGACCGTGTGTTCGTCAATCGAGGAAAACTCACCGACAGACAACTCGAAGTAGTGCAGACCGCGTACGAGCGTGGCTACTTCGAGCGACCGAAACGAGCGAACGCCACGGAGATAGCGTCGGACCTCGGCATCTCCCAATCGACGTTCACCGAGCATCTGGTAACGGCACAGCGCAAGCTACTGGGAGACGTACTCGACGATACCGCCTAGTCTCTGTCACGGTGACTGCGCGCGAGCGAGAAGACCACCGTCAGACGAAGTCGAGTGGAAATAGCTTAAGACACGACGCATCCTCAGTCGAGATACGACCATGCCACTTGCCGAGAAAACTGAGATGACGGAGACGATGACCAACGACTTTCTCGGTCAGCACGAGACCGGCGTCCTGTCGCTCGCGGAGTCGGACGAACCGTACGCGATTCCGATTTCGTACGGGTTCGACTCCTCGGAGCAGACGTTCTTCATGCGACTGGTGTCCACGCCCGAGAGCGAGAAACGACAGTACCTTGCCTCCTCGCCGCGCGCTCGACTCGTCGTGTACGAGGAGTCCGACTCGGGAGCGACGTACGAGAGCGTCGTCGCCGTCGGGTCTCTCGAAGAGATTCAGCCCGAGGAGTTGACGGTGGACCACATCGAGCAGTACGGCGACGCGAAGCGACCGCTGTTCGAAATCTGGGGCAACTCGAAACAGGACCTCAACATCAGACTCTACAAACTGGACCCAGAGAAGTTGAGTGGCCGCCGGACAGAGATAGACCGAGACGAAACGTAGCGCGACCGAAACGGAGCGGTCAGCAGACGAGAACTATTGTCGTCTCCGCTAACTCGTTACGAAGTGTTCGGCCGCGACAGCGGCCCCACAGACAGGGCACCCGTTCGACAGTGTAGCCTCGCGCATCGGGTCGTTTATCTCGATTTGCTGGCCACACTCGGGACACGTGAATTCGTATTTCGTCATGATATGTTCGATGTGGGTCTAAACGTTCGGCGTGCGTCTGCTTGTATTGACCTCGTAGGGCGATGGGCAAAGGAGTTTCTCCTCGGCGTAGACAGATGCGGAGGCGATAGGAACGCCAGACGACCCGAGAGCGTAACGGTCAGTCGGCCGACGGTGCGCGGACAAGTGGTCTCACGCGTTCCCTTGCTGTCCTAGGGCCACAGAGTTCGAATCGCTCTCCAATCGAAGAATCGGTTTTAATTCCTCGAATCGAACTCCCTTGCCGACCTCGTTCGTTTTCGAGTCCCACTTGACGTAGCCTAAGTCGTCGAGTAACGGCAGGTGCGTGTGATACATCCGGACCTGAAGACCTCGGTCGTCGCTGTTGGGGGGAAGCAGATTTCGCAGGTCAGTCGTTTCCGTCGAGTCGTACTGCTGAAGCGCGCTCAGAAAGTCTCGTCGCTCCTGCACTGCGAGCGCCCGGACCATTGCATCGGTGAGCATTCGAGCGGCCATTGCAGAATATAGTAGGCCTATCGAGATAGGGCGCATCCCCGGATACGAGGGGAGGTTTAAGTAAAATTATTAATTGAGAGGGTTCGGACGTTCGTGGACCGGAACGGGCGTCTCACTCGGACGTGAACGCGTCTCGAGACACTCTCGTCCCACAGATGACGCAACCTTGGTCGAGCAACGCCGCCCGCATCGAAGCGTTCACGGAGATGGATTCCGCGCACGCGGGACAGGCGAAGGTGTAGTTGTCAGTGGTGCTCATCGTTGAATTGTAGTACGACGTTCTCGGATATACCCGTCTCCCTTTTTCTAACCAACTGAGAATCTGGTTCGACGCGAAGAGTCGTCACCTCGGAGAGGAGAGTAACCGATGCACTGAAATCTCGATGTTAGTTCCTCGTTTCGGCCCCAGCCGCTACGCGGACCGACGACTCGGACGCTTCTCGTTCGGCAACGTCGATAGTCAGTACTGGCGTCGAAGAGAGCGTGACGACTTTACGAGACACGCTGCCGAGCAAGTTCCGCGTCGGGTCCGCGCCGTGGGTGCCCATCACGACGAGGTCGGCGTCGTGTTCGTCGGCAGCGGCGAGGATTTCGTCTGCAGGGTCGCCCTCTCGAATCTCGGTGGTCACGTCGAAGTCCTCGTTCGCCAGTGCTTCGGTCGCAGTACCGACCGCACTCACACCTTCTTCTCGAAGAGAGTCCGCCACGTCCGGAATTCGTTCGTCGTCGAGTGTGAGGAACGCACGGTCGTCGATGACGTAGAGGACGTGAACGCAGCCGTCCTGCTGATTGGTGACGTTACGGGCGTGTTCGATTACCGCCTCCATCGCGGGGGTTCCGTCTGTGGGGAGCAACACGTTGTCGTACATTACGTTCGATTCTGGGTGCGTAGAGAGTATATACTACACCCGTGATTCTCGTCGCGTGGAAATACCGCTGTGAACCCCACGAGTCGATAAAAATCGGGGTTACGTCTCGAACCAACTGAGAGGAAGATACCGACCGCCAACTTCTCCGGGCGTCGGGACTGTCCCGACTCGCTCCCAACCAGTTGCGCTCCTCCGTAACAACGTCCCTCGGTGAGTTGCGGTCACCACCCTCTCATCTACCGTACACCAACCGAGCGGAACTTCGTCGGGGACGGGGTACTCGACTGCCTGCAAGCAACCGTCTCGATACTCGAAGAGTGCATACCCCGACTCCTCGTTCCACGTGGAGGAGGAGCCGTGTGCGCCGCCAGCGTAGATGACGCCGTCGTGAGTGAAGGCTTCGCGGAAGTAGCGGTGGTCGTCGCCATCGTCGAGGCGCGTCCACGACTGGCCAGCGTCCGTGGACCGATACAGACCGAAGCCAGTGGCGGCGACGAACTCGTCCGGACCAGCGAGATGGAGATGGTGGATGTCGTCGTGAACGTCCTGTCTGCGCTCTTCCCAACGCTCGCCACCGTCGTCGCTGAGATGAACGCCACCGACTTCGACGCCAGCGACGACACGGTCGGGTGCGTCGGGGTGCGTACAGAGGCTCCGAACTTGTGCGAGGTTCTCGTGGCGCGGCAATCGCCACTCGTCCCGCGAAGGCAACGCCTGAAAGCTTTCGAGTTCCCGCCACTCAGCATCGTCACCAACTGCACCACCGACTGGTTGGACTGTGTCGGAGACGTAGAGGTGAGCGGGCCGGGTCCCTGCGTACACTCGCTCTCCAGTTGGGTCTACCGCGACAGCGTACACGTGCTCCTCGGGAACCGCGAGATTCGTCCATTCGTCGCCATGGTGGGAGTGGTAGAGTCCGGTTTCGGAGGTAACGAATAGGCCGTCTACTGCGTCAAATTGACGGACGCGCATGACGCGGCCTGCATCGAGGACTTTCTCTGCGGTGGTCTTTCCAGATTCCAGTACGCCGCGAAGTTGGTAGACGCCGTCGTCGCTTCCGGCTACGAGCATGCTCGTCGTTTCACCCAACAGTCACTAAAGGGTTCGCGGAACGTGATTTTTGTAATATTTTCGCCAATTGTGGGAGTTGCGTGTTCGAATCTACCCGACACCTCCGTTGGCAGAAACAAATTTGCTATCACTTTCCGCCTCCGGATTCCGCACTCGCAGGGAGGAACTTGGCGGTATACTGCTTGATTTCCTGCCCTACCGGGGATTACAGGAGGCACCAGAACCCTTATATTAGAAGACACTAATATTAGCATGTGCTAAAATGAGTGGGCAGAAGTCAGACAACGAGACACCAGACACGCAACGCCAGCAACCACCCGAATGCTGTCCAGTCAACCATTCACTAACAGAATCAGAGATAGCATCAGACGTCCAGATACTCGCAACCCTCGGTAACGACACCAGATACGAAGCACTCCGACTCATCGCCGACGGCGACGAGGGAGTCTGTGTCTGTGAATTAGAGCCGACGCTCGGCGTCAGCCAAGGAGCGGTTAGTCAAGCCCTCTCACGGCTGTTCAGTGCCGGGCTCGTCGAGCGACGAAAAGAGGGCCGATGGCGATACTACTCGACGACACCACGCGCCGAACGGCTCCTCAGCGTCCTCGACGGTACTCGATCACTCGATACCGACGTTTAGGGCCAGCAAACCCCCAAACAGTCCAGAGCATCGACCACGTAGACCAACCCAATCACACTCGCTAACGAATGTCCAAACCACCAATCGGCCCGCGAAGCTACCCGAAGTACGACGACCCAACTTGGCAAAACATCCTCGTGACCTACGCGCTAGTCGGTGCAATTCCCATCGCACTGTGGATATTCAGCCAACCAATAACCGGTATCGTCGTCCTCACGACGAGCATCGCACTCTTCTTCAGTGCGCGAGGAGCGCACCGACTGACTCGCTGTTATTACGAGTGTCAACAACTCGCCTTCGAGATTGCCGGGAAAACTCGCATCACTGTCACTCAGCTACCCAGCAATGACCCAAACTAACCGCGTTTCGACCTGCCGGAGGAGTCCCAAATGAGTATCCCAGAACTTCCGCGTGCGTTCCTCGATTCTTGGGACTTCTTCGTTCATCTGTCGCTCACCCTCGTTCCACTGTTCCTCGGGGCGTCGTTCCTCGTCGGACTCGCCGAAGAGTATCTTCCACCAGAGAAAGTCGAGCAGAAACTCCACGGACTCGACGAGGGACTCGGGAACGTAGCCGCTGCAGGATTCGGAGCCGTAACGCCATTCTGTTCGTGTTCTACCATCCCCGTCTTGGCCGGCCTTCTGCAGGCAGGTGCGCCACTCGGACTCGCATTCTCGTTCCTGCTTGCGTCACCGCTCGTCAACGAACTTGCAGTAGTACTCCTACTCGGGGTGTTTGGAATCAACGTAACAGTCCTGTACGTCGTCACCACGTTCACGGCCGCTATCGTCGGTGGAATCATCATCGGTCGGTTGGGCTTGTCCAACTACGTCAAGGATATCCAGACGACGGCCGACGCGGCCCAGACCGTCACAACAGACGGTGGCACGGTTGACTCCTGTGGGTGTGGCGAAACGACCACAGAGCAGACACACAAGCAACGTGTTGAGACAGCAGGACGTGAAGCATGGTCGTTTTTCGTCGATACGCTACCGTATCTGGTTCTCGGGATTACTATCGGGGCACTCATTCATGGGGTCGTACCTGTCGAGTTCGTCCATGCTGTCCTCGGTCGTGAAAATCCGTTGGCCGTGCCGTTTGCTGCGATAGCAGGTGCGCCAGTCTACGTTAGTCTCAGTGGAATGCTCCCGATTGCGGCGTCTCTCAGCGAACAGGGAATTGCTATCGGGACCGTGCTGGCGTTCGTCATCGGCGGTGCTGGTGTGAGCATTCCGAATTTGGTTCTACTCAGCAAACTATTCGAGCGCCGGTTGTTGCTCATCTATGCGGGAACTGTTGTGACGATTGGTATCGTCGTCGGAGTTTCGTTCAATTACTTTCTTGTTTAGTGTCCTTGTGGGTCAGTGGATGGCCTGTGTTTCTTATCTTTCGAGTTGGAACGAAATCTCGTAGGAGAGACCCGTACTCGGTGAGCCACCGCCGGTACTGTAGCTCACTGACCCGGAGGTTCGATACGCGTCAGTACTCGGCGGTGTGGTCTCCGCTGGATAATGGTCGGTCGAACTCGGCAGTATCTCGTAACGGCGGGAAACGCTCTCACATGGCTCTAAGTGAGAAATTTTCCCGATGTCACATCGCATCCATCCGTCCTCTCTACGAGTAAAGCAACCTTCTTCCTCGTAATTACGCCAGAGCAGGAACCGAGACTCTTCGCCGGTCTCAGCGTGGGCATGGAGCATTCCGAACGGCGGCACCGTTCCGGAGAAGATTTCCTGCTTTTGGGAACTCGTGTTTTGCAGTTCGAACTCGATGGCTCCCGGACTACCTGGCGCGACGTACGGATCCGAAATGTGCGCATCGAATTCGACCGCCGGTGGAGCGTTGGGGTCGAGACGATGTAACTCCACTCCGATGTGGGTGTACGTATCGTCGTTCGAGACTCCGGTGAAGAAGTCTACGCGCTCGACTGTGTCGGCGAGTCCATCCGGGAGTGAGTTCGACTTCCAAGCTCCCGATTGAATCGCCGTCTCGATTGCAGTCCGGACCTCGGGTGACTCGACCTTCGAGATGTGGACCACGGTCTGCTTCTCTCCGGTTCGTTCCGCTTCACGTTCGACGGCGTCTTCAGAGTAGAACGATGCTGGTTCGAGGATGTACTTGACGGACGGTCGGTCGTAGGTCGTCGAGACTGACAACTGCGTCACTTCGTACTCCAGATTCGACGGCGGGGTTGTAGCGGTGGTAGCCCGCGTTTTGGACGACTGCCCGCAGGGAGGACGTTCCGCTTCAGCGGTGGGTATTTGAGTCGTGGTATCGACCGCACCGTGAGTCGTAGTCGTCTGTGAGGTAGTCGTGTTTCGTTGCGAGGAATTTCCGAGGCAACCGGCACTGGCAGTTCCGAGTAGCGCGAGGAGGGCGCGACGTTTCACAGGTTATCGATTGATAAAAACAGATATATGTTTTGTGTTGACAACTCCGAGTTCCATATTGCCCAGTCCAGAACGTAAAAATTCATATCGCCAATAATTTTTACACCAAGGCAACAGTTCCATTGATGAAGTCCTCCAGACGAAGATTTCTCGGTCTATCCGGGGTTGCTCTCGCCGGGTCGCTCGGGAGTACGTGGGTTGCCGGTAGCACAGAATCACAAGCTACACCCTCCTACGAGTGGCCGATGGCCCGGTACGACCCCGCAGGTACCGGCCACCATCCCACGGCAGCAGGCCCGAAGAACGACGTCGAACTCGCCTGGTCACACGACGCGACAGACTGGTTCGTCGGGGCCGCACAACCGATTCGGCGAGGGAATACCATCTACGCTGTGGGGAATGGACTGCTGGCACTCGATAGCGAAACTGGAACCAAGCAGTTCGGCCGCGAGGGGCCGTATCAGTCAACTCCAGCACGTGCAAGCACGTCGGTTTATCAGACCGATACGCTCGCGGTGACTTCGTCTTCGGGCGTCTTCGGCTTGAACGCAGGTGGCGGGTTCGACGTACCGTTGCTGAACGAACCCATCGGGACCGAGCGGTGGGAGGGCCCCGAGTCGCCGATGGGCGGGTTTTTCAGCACGCCAAATCCAGTCCCGCCGGTCACTGTCGAAGGGACAATCTACACTGCAATTCCAGGGACGAACTCTCTCGCGGCGCTGAATGCAAATAGTGGGGGCGTCCAGTGGCGGGTAACCCATCACGAAGACGACGCGACGAATGCCGAGTTCAATCGCCCAGCGGTCAAAGACGGGGTGGTCTTCGTCACGAACTGGCCGAAGCAAGCAACTGCCTACCGGACCGACACCGGAGCGCAACGCTGGCAACGAGAACTCGACGAACAGTTACTGAGCGCACCCGTAGCGACCGAGCAGGGTGTCGTCGTGCAGGCCCGAGAGATGGTCTGGTTGCTCGATGCCACCGATGGCTCGACCATCTGGAAGCGGAACCTCGGCGGGAACGTGACCGACAGTACACCGGCAGTCGCAAACGGGACTGTCTTCGTCGCCGACGAGCAGGAATCGTTGCACGCACTCGAACTTGCAACCGGCGAGTCACTCTGGACAACACCGTTCGATGGCGAAACGTCGCCAATCGTAACCGACGGCGTTGTGTACGCCGTCCGGTCGAACTACGCCTTGGTCGCCATCGACGCGACGACGGGAGAAGAGCGGTTCGAGTACCGGCCGTCGCAAGTCCCACTCTCGACACCAATCGTCGGTGACGGCGTCCTCTACGCCACCAATCGCAAGCGAGTCATCGCTCTGGAGGAAGCAACGTGACCACCGAGCCAGATCACGAGCGGATTCAGAACGCCGACCAGTCGAATCGAAGTGCCAGCAGGCGGCCGACTGCCGGTCCTGTCTTGAAAGCCGCGGGCACGCGTATCCGCGACGACCCAGTTCTCGTCGTGCCGTTCGCAGTGGCAGGCCTCCTCGTCGCAGTTGCCGATTGGCTCCGAAACTGGGACCCGATTCCGGCGGCGACGCCCGACTCGTTCGGACAAACGGTCAACATCGAGTTTTCAATCGTACCGAGTGGGACGCCCCGAACGGTTAGACACGTCGATGCGCTCGTAGACCTGCAAACGCCCTACTTGGTCGGTGCAGTCGCACTCGAAGCTATTGTCTTCGTAGCAGTCGGGCTTGCTGGTTGGCTTACGATTACTCGGGCCCTGAATACTGACCGACAGTTCGATTCGCTCGCCAGCTACCTCGGCTTCTTCGCAGCAGTGGTGGTTCCGCCTCACCTGCTGGACTACCCGACACTCGACTTCAGCAGTCTACTCCTCGGCGGGGTAGCAATCGTCGTCTTCTCGCTCGTAGTAGTCCGCGTCTTCCTCGTGCCCGGACTGTTGGCGGCAGGGAAACCATTTTCGACGGCACTCCGGGAAAGCATTCGGAAGTCACGCGGCATGGGGTGGTCGCTGTTCTGGCTGAGTCTCGTGTTTGGACTCTCCTCGTGGGGGTTGGCTCATCTTCCCCTCGCAGGTGGGTTTCTGAGCACGGCAGTCGTCGGAACTGTGCAAGCGGTCTCGCTCGCCGTGCTGGTACGCCACACAGAGCGTAGGAAATGAGCCAGTCTGGTCGTACAATCTGAGTCAATTACTTCGGAAGCAACCAGTCGAGATTGGACGCACACGACGAAAACCCGCTTGAGCCACCGTCTTCGAGTGTCAGGCTATGCTCTTGCTGGCGTTCAGTGCAGGTTTTGATGTCTGTGTGAACGTGGGTCTCGTTGTCACCGAGGTCCTCGACGATGTAGACCGTAACGTTACCCGGCACTGTCTAGTTTTCCTCCTCAGCTGGCGTGCGTTCATCGAGTGCTTGGTGCGGTCGCTGAACATTGTAGTAGTGGACGAACGACGCAAGCCACTGGCGGACGCTCCGCCGACTGCCCACCCACGACGAATGGAAGCGGTCGATCCGCATCTTAAGGGTCTGAAACCACTTTTCGATCTGGTTTCGGTCAGTGTAGTCAAGCCGACCGCTCAATTCTAATCGAGAGAGGGCAGTCAGATATCCATAGCCATCGACTAGAAACACAGTTTCTGAACAATCGTGTTTCTGGGTGAGGCCGTGGAGGAACGCAGCCGCTGGATCAGTGCCTCGTCGTCCAAACACGGCAGCATCGAGCAGCAGCTTTGTGTCGAGGTCAATTGCAGCATACACCCAAGACCACTCACCATCGATCCTGACAGCGGTCTCATCGACCGCGACCCGCGTCGGCGTCGCCGACGGCGGGTCGCCGACGCTGTCAGCTAACCGATGTACCCAACTCCAGACCGCTCCATGCGTCCGATCAACGCCGAGGAGCCCAAGAATCGCTGCTGTTTCTCTGAGCGAACATCCGGCAGCGTGGAGGCGGACGGCGAACGCCCTGACGGGCGTCGCCGTCCGCTCCCGCTGCCAACATTCAAGAGTAGCCGTGTCTAACGTCTCTCTGAGCAGGTTTGCGAGTTTCATTCCAACCAACCGCACAACCTGCTCACTTCTCAAACCGCGCTAACTAGACAGTGCCCGTTACCCGGTTGCCACTCCTCGACGGTCATTTGCTTAGTATCGCCCGGTTCGACGGTGAGTTGTCGAGTTGGGATTCCACCGTCTGCGAGAGTCACGTTCCGGTATCCGTCTGGCCAGTAGAGTTGGGAGAGTGTCGCGACCCGCCGTTCGCCATCTCTGGTGGTGACTGCGAAGTTCGTGAGCATCGCGGTCTGCCTACTCTCTGCAGTGTATGCGGTCACCCGATAGGTGGTGTCGTCTTCGTTCGTGACTGTCATCGTAGGCGGCGAGTCGATAACTTCTCCGGCCGCCACGGAGAGACCGCTGAGGAGGACGAGGCCAGCGAGGATAACGGTCGTTCGGCGAGGAGCCATAGTAGAGGCACAGTGTGCGCGACAGAAATAAACTATTCATTTCAGTCCTTCAATAGATGTCGGGATATCATTGCGCTCGCAGTTAGCTGGTGAGTGAAACCACCGTTTCATCCAAACTGGGATTTATCCACTCAGACTAACAATATCTGCGTATGCATCGCCGTCACGCCCTCCACCTACTCGCCGGAACAAGCATCTCTCTCACGGGGTGTCTCGGACAGAACACCACACCCAACCAATCGACGACCTCGCCTGCCGAAACACAGACACAGACTCCACCGCCCGAGACTCGGGCAACGACTGACGACTTACAGATTGACGTGCCGCCCTGTCCCGAGAAACCCGACACACTCACCCGGGATACCGCGCTCCAGTTCGCCCGACAGTTCGAGAAGGCACTCGTCACGCGCGAAGTTATCAGCGGACAGAACGCAGAGGAAATCATCTCTATCGACGTTTCTATACAAGAAGACACCACAGAAGTCACTCGAACCGACGACGGGTGGGTCGTACGCTTCGACGTCATCGCACCAGCAGTCGAGTACGAGTCCGGACACACGGACCCCGGAATGTACGTCGTCAACTACCTCGTCACTGACCGAAACGTGTTTCGCGCGCAAGCGACGGAAGCAGTCGCCCCACGAAAGGAAGGTGTCAGCGTCTCTTGTGTGACTGAATATTGACCGCTGAGTCCACCACTTCGAAACTGAGGAGAGAAAGTCGTCGTCGCAGTCGAGGTCGTCCCGAGGCGTGGGACAGTTACGAGTCGTCTAGGGAATACCCCATATTCAGCAACTCTTCGAGCACGTCGTCACGGTTTCGGAGTGCAGCGCGATACACCGCCTCGCGCACGTCGAACTTCGGAACGTTCCGCCCCAACTCCGATTCGACGTCCGTAATCAGGTCCCGTTCTCCCTCGATAACGTCGTCGTGGACGAAGAACGTCAACCGTTCGTCCCGCTCGAACTTCACGGACTTATCTTGCACTGCACGCCGGACTATATACGGATGTTGTTGGTTCGCAGACGAACCTGAATTCCCCGAGTCGTTCGAAGATGACTGCGAATTAGACGCAGACGAAGATTCCTCCGACGCCGAGTCTGACTCCTCGTCTCCCTGTTCCTGCCCGTCCGTCTCAGTAGAAGACTCACCTTCAGTTTCGGGTTCAGTAGTCTCTTCGGTTGTTTCTTCCTCGACTGGTTCGTCATCGTCAGCACTATCCTCGCCCCAGAGGTCGTCGCCGGACCCGGATTTCAGGCCAGTCATGCAGTGACCTCCGGGTCATCCTCTTCGAGACTCCCAGCCTCTGGTGGGTTCGGTGCTTCGAGACCGTTCTGCGCTTCGAGGTGGCGCGCTATCTCGTCGAACTTAGCGAGCGTCTCGACTTCGTAGTCTCGTTCTCGACTCCGATGGTCGCGGACGTACGTGAACGCACTACACTTCTCACGCCAGCACCCCTCTAGGAGCGACGTCCGGTCGCGGAGAATCGCGGGCACGTCGAATCCCTGCTCTTCGATTTCTTCGATGATAGCGCCCTGGTCCCGCGTGCCCTTGAATCGATTCGGAACTGCCGCCAACACGCCGATGTTGATCTCTAACTGGTCTTCGAGATTCGTCACCAGATCGTCAAGTCCATTGACAGACGCCTGTCCTTTCCCGGACGGTTCGACCGGAATGACGAGATTCCGAGTGGCGTCGAGTGCGTTGTACAGGTGAGGACCGGAACTTGCGGGCGGGTCCACGAGGAGCACGTCGTAGTGTTTGTGGATTTCTGCCTCGCGAAGGACTCGCTGGAGTTGGGTCCACATCGGGAACGACTCGCCGAAGTCGCTTCTTGCCTCCTGTTCTTTCCGGAGCGTTTCGCCGAGGTCTTCGAGGCGATTGTGTTCCGGAATGATATCGACCCCGTGTTCGACAGTCTCGATGAGGTCCGTGAACTCGCCTTTTCCACGACCGACGAGATGGTGGACGAGCGTGTCGGCCTCACCGTTCGAACGGTCGTGGTCGATGTCGAAGAGGTAGCTCAAGTCTCCGTCTTGGGGGTCGAGTGGAATCGCCAGAACGTCGAGTCCGGCTCTGGCGTGCGCTACTGCGAGATTTGCGGTGAGCGTCGATTTGCCTACGCCACCTGCTTCGCTGTATACTGCGTACGAGAGCATTTGATGGATTCATTGAAGGCTTCAGTTATAAGTTTTCGTCAGACGAACCATCCGAAACACTCATTTGTTAGATTCATTTGTAGCACACAGTTGTAACAATCGTCTGCAACAAACACCCCAAATATGTATTTGAAACGCTCGTTTGGAACCTTCGTTTGTAACACTCATCCGCAACCTGTAGTTGAAACAGTCGTTCGATACTAATAGTTGCGACATCCATTCGACTCATTTGGTTGTGTCACTCAATTGTAGCATATAGTTACAGCACCCATCTGTTGCAGTTATTTGGTTCGGTCGCTAGTCGCAACCACCAATATCTAATGAGTGTATCGAGTAGTTGAGTCAAACAATGACATCATTCACATGGAGCAACTAATCGGTGGTAGCAAGTCTAGCAAACGAACGAGACAACAGTTGGGAACTCTCAGAGACAGGTTACAAACGGAAATTGCAAACACGAGTTTGCACCACGTGTTCGTGACACACGATACAATCAACTAATTCAATCGTTCGAAGGTGATAATCGATTGTTCGCGCGCATACGTACGGTGCAACGGACATAGACGCGGCGCAGCGAACGCGGATCGCCAGAACTGACGCTTCGTCTGCAGGCGGCCGAGACGCCATCAATTTCGTGGGGCGTCCACGCAGCTTGCAAGCTCGCCGAACCCATTTCGAACCGCTCGTCGGATACGAGCGCGGGACGCGTACGATGTTGGAAATAGATGCCCTCACCGACTCGTCGTTTACGGTCGTCGAGAGCTTTTCTTCGAAGCCTCGATTCCGTAAAGGGGGTATCTCACTCGGTGGTTGTCTCCACCTCCTTCGAACAGAGAGTAAGATGAGTCATCTTACAGAGCGGAGTAGAGACTGTTGGGCCTGGAGTGGTGACGGCGAGATAAGCAGTTCTACGTGAGAAATTGTTTTGCTCAGGTTGGTTACGTTGCGGTTACAACCACTCGTAAGAGTCCAGTTCGACCACCGAAGTAACGTCTGTATCATCGAACCAGCTAAATAAACTCTATGAAGCTATACTCAATGATGGGGCAGAGTAGACACAACCTCGGAGGATGGTTTTGATGCGTGCCTTTGTTGCACGCCTATAAATCACGAACCCAGAATCGATTTTTCTGAGTCTTGCTTACCCACCCTGTGGATTGCACATCGTTTTCGAATGCCGTGCCCGTAAGCGTGATGCACTCGAATTAATTATCCAGCTACGGGACAGAAATTCCGTGGTTGTTGGCGATGTACCAGATGGGGATTCCGCCGGTTTTGTCTTGTTTTTCTGCTCCACTACATCCGAATCCCGTGACGTAACCGTAATTGTACTGGGTTATCCCCATCATCCACACGTCAACACTATCTTCAAGAATGTAGAATGGCCCTCCAGAATCGCCGGGCGCACCGTCATTCCCTAGTTCAATCGCTTTATTGTGCCCGCCATTGTGTGCGCACGAAGACGCGAAGCTCGCGTCTATGTTCTGAATTTTCCCCATCGACTGTCCGGTTTCCCGACCTAACTGGTAGATATACCGGTCTTCTTCTTTGTACGTATCGACACCATTCCGAGTAACCCAACCTTGGATTGGCTTTCGCTCGCCATCTGGCTCCTTGACCTTCTCTGTAAGACTATAATTGGAGTTTGTGACGTTGATTAATCCCCAGTCTTCGTCTTGATCGCCTTCTGCGAGCGACCCGAGGTTGTTACCGCCTTGTTCAAACGACGCGTTTGGATTACAGCCTGTGACGTGGTAGGCGGTGAGTTCATATGCCTGACCTCCCATTTCCGCTCGACAGCAAGTACTACCGGGGATGTTGTCCCCCTTGATGCTAACTCCGCCGGGAAGATTTTTGTACTCCCCAACATTTCGACATCCGGTTTCAGTTCGTTCTTTCGGGTCAGCTGTTTCGACTGCAATACCGTTCAACTCACTGGGAAGTGGGTGACTATCATCGGACTGGGAGTTCGCTGCCAGTTGGTCGAGGTCGTGTTCAACGACAATTTTCCTCCGATGGAAGCCAGCGGTTTGGTTTTCGTCCTGTGTTAGATATGAGTTAGTGAACCATGGTTTGTCGCTATGGGCAGTACGCAGTTTGCGGTGCTTACTGCGTGCTTGCTGAAGATGCCGGTACCATCGGGCAGGAACTTTTTTGCGTTTTGCCACCCCATCTTTGGTTCTGAGAACATCAATCTTGGTTTTTCTGTCTATTGAGAGCGTTCCATGGCCGAAAAGGCTGAAGCCGCCACCAGCAAATGCCGAGTGTTTGAGGAACTCACGTCGCCCAGACAGTTTGTCTTCTGACACCATAGATGGATAATGAAAATGAATATATATATAATACTTTTCTAGTGAGAAATTATACAAAAAGTAGCTAGGTATGAGAAGAAGTTTCCGCAGGCCTTTCTTCAGGGTTAAGATAAGAATAGGACAAGAGCAGAATCAGTGAAATTTCGACGATGAAAACAAACCACGTAAGGAATTCCACCGGTATACCTAGGGCAAAAACACCGAGAAAGACAGCACTGAGAATAAGTATGAACGAATTTTTCTTAAGACTCCCATAACTGATTACTGCAAATACTACGGTCATAAGAATCATTTGGTAAAACCGATTTTCTGCCCGATCATAGCCCTGCAAAATATAATCCCATGGATAAATTGTCGAGATATTAGTGGAAATTACTGGCGAAAAATTCTGCCACAAATAATGTATCAACAGCACACCCAGCAATAACAATTTCAGCCACCTCTGAAACTCTACGACCTTTTTAGAACTCATAAGCTATTCCAACACACACCAAGATTCTATTTAATTATAGAGTACCTGACCGAAACTCAAGCACTAATTATACCCGATCTGAGGATACAATTCACTCACCACCATAACTTAGCCACTAGTTCACTGCCTGTACCCCCAACTCCGAATAAATATATGCACATATATATTGCAACTTCGAGCGAATTCCGAGAACTGGAGTTGGTTAACTCCATAGTTTCTAGTATTAATATGTTACAATTCAGTATTTGGGGCCGGATATCCTCGTCCTACTGCTTTAGTAGACAATAACTTCTGCAACAATTTTGAATCCGGACTCTACTAAAACCGGTATGAGACTTTGCAGAGGAGTATTGACTGATGCGTATCTTGTCGGAATTGGACTCCGAAAGCAAATCCGTGATGGACTCTCGCTCTGTGATGCTCTCAGGACACTTGATGGTCCGTTTGACAGACTTGAAGACAGCTACCCGGAATGGCATCCTGCACCTTACCCGTTTTCTGGGATGCTCAGGTTGTTTCTCTATCGGGAAATCACGGGAGAGAGTTACCGTATACTCGCGCGGGACGAAGAACTCCAAGAAATAGTGGGGTTTGATCGCGTTCCAGATGAGTCGGTCCTTTCGCGGACGTGGCGCAACCGTTTCAATGAGACTGTCTGTGAGTTCATAAAGACGGCTGCACACTATGTCGTCAAAGAAATCCACGACGAAGACCTCTCAGTTCCAACCGTCCGACCGAAAGAAGATGTACTCCATCCACGCAAAGACCCCGAGGCGTGCGGTACCGAGAAGACCGAAGCGACCTCCGAAGAGAAATTCACGGGCGAGACCATCCGTCGAACGACGCGCCTTGCCTGTGACTACGGGTTCGAATCGTTCGATTCTGAACGCGCTGCCAATGCGACCTATGAAGATATGCGCTTTTTCGAGTTACAGACGTTCATGGGGATGGTCGGCTGTGGCACCGCTCAAGGAGCAGCGCGCTTCCAGTACCGCCGAGGAGCAGACTACGGTCCACATGGTGATACCCACCTTCGTGCGGTCAAGCAATTCGATACCGAGAACCTCATTGAGGGATTCGACAATGCAACAGATCACGTCCTTTCGGCTATCGCCTCTGAAACGGCGTTTCGTCGTCCAGTGACCGTGGCAATCGACATTACGACCGTGCCCTACTACGGAAATGTAGAAGGAATGTCGATGGTGAGCGGGACGAAAGACGGCGACGGGAGAGCGTTCAAATTTGCCACGCTATCGATTGTCGGCCAGAACATCCCGCTCGTCCTCGCGGTCGAACCAGTCCGAGAAAGTTCCCCATGGGACGAGAATCCGTCGAACCGGATCCATCGCATTGTTCGTCGATTGGTCTTGCGGGTGAAAGAACACGTGCCGATTGGGACAGTGCTGTGCGACCGCGAGTTCGATTCGATGCGGGTCTTTCAGACACTCTCGAATCTGGGCGTGAACTACCTCATTCCCAAGCGACTCTCCAGTACAGAACGACAGGTGATCGAGCGGATGGAAACAGACGGACAGGATGTCGCGGTCGAATCCGCGTCTGTGGATGTGGAGGCTGGTTCCCATCCGATGCGGTTCCTCTATGTGCCGTCCACGAAGGGTGACAAGACGGCCGTATTTGCGACGAACGTTCGAGTGGGTCCGGAGGAGGCGGAGTCGTTTTGTCGTCGGTACAGCCGCCGCTGGCAGATAGAGAATAGCTATAAATCGATCAAACACGATTTCCTTGCGAAGACTTCCTCAAAGGACTATCGCGTTCGGCTGTTCTATTTCGTGTTCGCGGCCCTACTCTACAATATCTGGCGGCTCACCGACTTTCTGTTGAAGGCTGGTGTAGAGGGAGAGATGGACTACGCTCCCGTTCTGACGGCTGGGGAATGTGTCGAACTGGTGTCGGCAGCGCTGGTGCCGCCTGACTAAGTGTCTGAGAAAGGTTCAGCCAGCAATCTATGAGTGGCAACACTGAAGAAAGGGTCTGAAATCTCTTCAATTGTGGATAAGTACTGAGACTTCGCTAGTCATCCCCGCGACTAAGGAACGGATTTGAGGTATTTGATGCCGATTCGCCACAAAATCCACCCAAAATTGTGCCATCCTCCGAAACTGTGAGTAGAAGAACACGCGTAGCAAGATACGGTGAAATCACCCGCCTCACATGCCAAAAACGCGGAAGAGCTCGCGGCTTAAAATGAGAGAGTCGAGCTACCGCTTCGGAGAAGTCATTCCCCGACGACAGGATTGGTGAGCGTACCGATTCCTTCGATTTCGGCTTCGCAGGTCTGCCCAGGTTCGAGTAGATCTACAGGTTCGCGGAAGATTCCGACTCCGCCGGGCGTTCCAGTAGAGATGACGTCGCCCGGCCGCAAGGTCATGTTCTGGCTGATGTACGCGACCAACTCCGGCACGTCGAAGATGAACTGTTCGGTGTTCGACGACTGCTTCGTCTCACCGTCCACCCGCAGTTCCACATGGACGGCGTTCGGGTCGAATTCGCTATCAGCGACGAGCGTCGGCCCCATCGGCGAAAAGGTATCGTAGCTCTTCCCACGGAAGAACTGTCCGTCGGAGAACTGTGCGTCTCGCCCGTTGACGTCGTTGAGAACGGTGTAGCCCGCGACGTAATCGTCTACGTCGTCCTCGTCGAGGTCCTTCGCCGTGCGACCGACGACGACGGCGAGTTCGACCTCGTAATCGACCTGTTCGCCGTCGGGATGGACGATTGGACTGCCGGGATTGGTGACGGTCGTCGGCGCTTTCGCGAAGAGCAGGGGGTCCTCGGGGATCTCCTCGTCCTGTTCCTCGGCGTGATCTCGGTAGTTCAGCCCAGCACAGACGATTTTACCCGGTCGTGGCACTGGTGCGAGCAAGTTCACGTCGCCGACGTCTCGCTGGGAGAGCGTCCCGTTTTCGACGGCAGACTGCAACTGGTCGAGGTAGCGTTGGTTAGTGAGGTCCTCGTATGAGGGTTCACCTCCGGGTAAGTCTGCGAGCGAGTGGATTCGAGCGTCAGTCTTCACGCCGAGGGCTGGGCCTGCCCCAGCGCTGTATCGAACGAATTGCATCGTTTCAGTAGGGGAGACACGACATCATAAAAGTTGAGATAGCCTCAGTATTGAGCGAGGGTCGAGTCGAATCGGACTGTAGAAGCGTCGGCGGGCGTAGTCGTCTTTTCGAACCTAGTTTCGATGGAGCGAACTGGCGAGAGGAGTATATTTATGACTCGACTCGCACAGTAGTGCAATATGGATTCGAACCAACCGCGCGAATCGCTCGCAGTCCCAGAGCAAGCGATACTCGACGCGTGTGGCGAGACGCCGCTCCCCGAGATGGGGCTTATCGAGCAGGTATGGGAAACCGACCCGATTCCGCAGTCGGAACTTGCCGACCGTGCGGCCGACGCGCTTCGGTCGCTCACCTTCCAGGACGTCCCGGACGGTGGCGAAGTCGCACTCGGCGTCGGAAGCCGAGGTATCGCAAACCTCGCGACTATCGTCTCCGGTGTCGTCGATGGCGTCGAAGCGTTGGGATACGAACCGTTCGTGTTTCCGGCCATGGGAAGCCACGGCGGTGCCAATGCAGAGGGCCAGCGGGAAATGTTGGCAGAACTCGACGTCACCGAATCGACGATTGGCTGCGAGATTCGGTCGAGCATGGAAGTCGTCGAAGTCGGTCGCACCGCAGAGCGCGACGTGCCAGTCGTCGCCGACGCGCACGCAGTCGAGGCCGACGCCATCGTGCCTATCAATCGAATCAAACCGCACACCGACTTCGGCGGGACGGTCGAGAGCGGCCTCTCGAAGATGCTCGTCATCGGGATGGGCAAGCAACGGGGCGCGAAAATCGCACACGACTGGGCGGTCGATTGGTCGCTCCGAGACATGATTCCCGAGATAACCGAGCAGTTGATAGCCGAACTCCCTATCGCCGGTGGCGTCGCAATCATGGAGGACCAGCGCGACGAGACGACACGTCTCGAAGGGATTCCCCCGGAAGGATTTCTCGACCGCGAGGCGGAGTTGCTGGAGACGGCGTACGACATCATGCCGAAGATTCCGTTTCAGGAACTGGACTTGCTGATTCTCGACCAGCAGGGCAAAGACATCAGCGGCCAAGGGCTGGACACGAACGTCATCGGCCGACGACCGTTCGCGATTCAGGAACCCGAACCGGACCGTCCGGACATCAAGCGCATCTACACTCGTTCGCTCACGGACGCGACCCATGGCAACGCTATGGGGATGGGCTCTGCCGACTTCGTCCACGCGGACCTCCTCTCTGAGATAGAGATGCCGACGACACTCATCAACGCGTTGACGGCGAGTACGCCGCGGGGCGTGCGTCTCCCGCCAGCCGTCGAGACCGACCGAGCGGGAGTCATCGCGGCGCTGTCCACTATCGGCATCGTGGACCCAGAATCAGTACGCGTCCTCCGCGCACCAGACACGATGCACTTGCAGCGACTGTACGCGTCTTCTGTACTTGTCGAGGAAGCGCGGGACCGCGACGACCTCCGCGTTCTCGAAGAACCCTCGCCCATCCGCTTCGACTCGGGGGCCTTCGTGGCACCGTCCCTGCACGAAACGACGAGCGGGGAGGAGTCCGCAGACGACTGATTTACCATCGAAAATCTGTTCTCGGAGAAGGTATTCCGGCGTGCCGTTCTGTTCAGAGCAGAAGTTCGTCGACGAAGACCTTCCGTTCTTCGTCCCACGCCTGATAGCTCGCCTCCGTCAGTTGGACACCTTTCGCGCCTTCGGTGAATCGTCGTGGTTCACGCACCCCCCACGAGTGGCGTTGGGGCATGGTACCACCTTCGAGTCGAGCGAATAGGACGTCATGCTACTCTCCTCCCGAGTCGGGACTTCTATGTGGGAGTACGACTACGCTCAGCCATGACCGAGAACGAGGATGCCGCGGACGACCCGAGTCGAAAGCTCGCTCGGGAGTGTGTCACCGCCGGGATTCGCGCCGCTGAACCAGCGACGGTGGTTGCCGAGCACGTGTCGCTGGACGGGACGGACCTCCGAGTTGACGGCGACCGCTACGACCTCTCGACGTACGACGACGTGTTCGTCGTCGGGGGCGGAAACGCGGCCGCGACGGCGGCGAGCGCGCTCGAAGACGTCCTGGGCGAGCGGCTCACCGGGGGAGCAGTCGTCACGGACAACCCCGTCGAGACGGAGCGAATCGACGTACTGGCGGGCGACCATCCGGTGCCGAGCGAGCGCGGCGTCGAGAACACGCGAACGGTCCTCGAAACGGTGGCGTCGGCTGGCACCGACGACCTCCTCATCGCCATCGTCACCGGCGGCGGGAGCGCGCTGTTGACCGCACCGACGGACGGAATCACTCTCGCCGACCTCCAGAAAACGACCGAAGAGCTGTTGACCAGCGGTGCGAGCATCGACGAAATCAACGCCGTACGCAAACACTGTTCGGACCTCAAGGGTGGGCAACTCGCAGAGCTAGCCGCCCCGACACCGGTGCTAGGGTTCGTGTTCAGCGACGTTGTCGGCAATCGCTTAGACGTCATCGCCAGCGGGCCGTTGACGCCCGACGAATCGACGTTCGCGGACGCCCTCGAAGTCGTCGAGGGGTACGGCGTGGACGTTCCCGAAGTGGTCGAGAAGCGACTTCGACGAGGAGACGCTGGCGAGTATCCGGAGACGCCCGGGTCCGGAGACGCCGTCTTCGAGTCCGTCCAACAGTACGTCCTCGCCGACGGCAACACGGCGCTTCGGGGAGCCGCTGAAGTGGCGCGAGATGCCGGGTACGAGCCGATGATTCTCAGTTCCCGTGTTCGAGGGGAGGCCGCCGAAGTCGCCAAGGCGCTCGTCGGTATCGCCGAAGAATGCGTCGCAACCGGAACTCCCCTCGACGCGCCGGCCGTACTCCTCTCCGGGGGCGAAACGACAGTCACCCACGATGGCGACGGCGTCGGCGGCCCCAATCAAGAGTTCGCGCTCAGTGCGGCCATCGAACTCGGCGAAGACGGTGTGACCGTCGCCAGCGTGGACACCGACGGTATCGACGGTGCATCGGATGCCGCAGGTGCCGTCGTCACACGTGACACTGCGACGCCAGCGTCGGAGGCTCGGGACGTACTCAGGAACCACGACGTCGAGGGGTTCCTCGACGCGCGCGACGCCCTGTTCGTCACTGGTCCGACGGGAACGAACGTCAACGACCTCCGCTTGTTCGTCGTGGCGGATAAGTGACGATTGTAGCCTGCGCCAGAGTTCCCCAGACGGGAACAGAACTATAAGGAGGTGGTACCATACCTCTGGTATGCCAAACGCCGCGGACGAACGCCCCGGGCGGACAATTCGGTCGGTCAAGATAGCGTTCAACATCATCGAGCTCCTGTAGACCCGAGAACATGTCGGCGTCACCGAACTGGCGAACGAACTCGGCCACTCGAAAAGCACCATCCACAGCCACCTGCGGACGCTCGAAGAACGGAAGATTCTCGTCCGCGAGTGCGACGAGTTCGGAGCCGGGAAGTTCGGTGAACTGGCGGCCGAGTCGGATGCCGAGGCTACCGATACCGACGAGTCCGACGTCGAGTGTACTGGGTTCAGAGTCGTCAACCATTATCAGTGGTACACCCTTGCGTGAAACCACCAATAATTGTTTTGCTCGGGCCGGAGCGTCAGCGGATACCAGCCGTACTGACGACAGGTTCGGCCGATTGACATGGCGGCGTTGACGATAGACACCGACTTCAGTCGTCCTGGGTCGGCCAGCATCACGTTCCTCACAGGGGAACGACCCCTACTCGTGGTCCATGGTACCGTGCGACCCCCGGGTGACTAGGCCAAACCATTACACAACTAACGCTGTAATGGAAATGGCAGCGACGAGCAGGCTTCGAAGCTGAAATCAACAGTCTCGACCAGTAATCCGGCACTCTAATCGGATTTTGACCGTTGTTCGTTCGAGCGTTCGGAGGACGGGAACGCCAGTATATAGAAAATACAGCGAGAGCTCCCATATCGTGTGTTACGGCCCTGATAGCAACCGTTCAATCGTATCTGACCGAGACATGAGGACACGAATCGCGAAAGCCGCGCCATCCAGTCGATTCCCGTCTCGGGAATGGCCGTACTGGTACCGTAGCGACACAGATTCGACGGTGAGAATGCGCGGAGAAAGGAAACGGCGCGGTTGGGGATTACGAGGATTCGATTGCCACGTCGTCCGCATCGTCGGAACCGTCTTCGAATGGCTATAGAGCGACAAGGCGAACGTCTTCGTGAAGGGCAGCGTCTTCGCCGCGGACAACGTCTTAGACTGGGACGCAGACCGACCGATGGTCGGAAACACCATCACGGAACTCGACCAGCGGCCGTTGTGGCCGGAGAACCTCTCGGCGATTTCCTCGAGCGAGACGAAAGGCCACAACCTGGCGAACGCTGGGGCGCGACCGGCCGACCGGACCGAACACGACGAGCGAATCATCGAGAACGCTGGCGGGTCAGTAATCGACAGTCAGGACGAGGTCGGTGGCTACCCGAACCTGGCCCAAAACACGCAGGAACTGAACATTCCCACGCAGAACCTGCGCGCGTGGCTCCGCAAACAGGCGAAGGAGGTCGAAGCCTAACTCGGGGGAGCGAGAGCCAGGACTGTCCGGCGGTTCGCGATTCGGTAGTAGGCAACCATATTTCACTGAATAAAGCCGTAACTACTCGTTACTTTTGCAAAACGCTGTAGTATCATAAATAAGTTACGAACACCACGACGTGAGTCGTTGCTACGACACCGAAACCGTCGTTCGGGAAGAATACAGGGGTGTGATTAAATGTCGGTAATGCGCTCGTACTCGTCGGTGAGCGCGCTGGCGTCCTCTGGGAGGAGCGCGACGACCATGTAATCGACGTAGGACTCGAAGTACTCTACGAGCGACGCGATGCGTCCGGAGTCGATTGCCTCCAGCGAGTCCAGCAGCATGAACGGGACCTGTTCGTGTACGTCGTGGACGAGGAAGCCCGCGAGGGCGAACACGAGACCGGTCACTTCGCGCTCGCTCTCGCTCAAGTGGTCTATCGTGTCCTCGTAGGCGGTGCCAGACTCTGTACTCCGCACGATGTGCAGGTCGAAGGTCGATTTCGAGACTTTGCGTCGCCCCTCCCGGACTTCCGTCTCGGTGCGTTCCAGCCAGATGCGGTCGAGGTTCGAGTAGTCGAGGACGTCGAGCAACTCCGCCATGTGCTGGTTGAACGCTTCGACTGCCTCCTGTTCGATTCGAGAGACGCGCGTCCGAAGCTCTTCGAGGTCGTCTTTGATCTGGTCGCGTTCGGATTCGAGTGCCTCTCGTTCGTCGAGTTCCTGCTCGATGCGAGCCATCTCCTCGCGCACCTCCGAGAGGTCGTCGCTCAGGCTGTCGCACTCGAATTCGAGTTGGTTCGCCTCGCGGTGGAGGTCTAGAATCTCGTCGTAGTCTTCGCTCCGCAGCGACTCGACTTCGTCGTTGAGCGTCGTGAGCTTCGACTCCAGTTCGTCGCGTTCGGCTCGAAGTGACTCGATCTTCTCCTCGCGCTCCGTAATCTCGGACTCAGTCTGCTCGACTTGTCGCGCCAGTCGTTCGCGGCTCTCTAGACGGTCGTTCAGTTCGTCGCGTTCGGTCGCGAGTTCCGATATTTGGTCGTCGATGTTCCTGAGCTCGTCGCGCTTCTCGGTTTGGAACTCGCGGATTCGCTCGGTCATCGCGTCTATCTGGTCGCGCTGGACGTTGCTCCCGCACGTCCAACACGTGACCTCCTGTTGGTCCGCGAGCAGTTGGTCAGTCAGCGCGTCGTCGTCCGACCCTTCGTCTTCGTCGAGCGTTCCGAGAACGTCCGACTCGTAGTCGTCGAGCATGTCCCGGTTGAACTGGATGATGCTCTGTAGTTCCGAGATGTCGGATTCGAGGGACTGTTTCCGCCGACGGAGTCGTTCGATTTCCGAATCGAGTTCGTCTACGCGCTGTTCAGACGCCTCGGGGAGTTCTTCGCGCTTCTCCCGGTACTCCCCGAGTTCCTCACGGAGTCGCTTGATGCTCTCCTGGTCGGTCTCGATGTCGTATCGGGTGTCTTCCAACGACAGTCGAACGTCTTGGAGTTCCTCCAGTTTCGATTCGAGGTCTTCTTTCTCCTCGCGCGTCTCCTCGACGTCGGCGTTCGAGGCGTCTATCTCCTCCTTCTTGGCTTCGAGTTCTTCCCGCGTCTCTTCGAGTTCCTGTTCTAAGCGCGTCTCCTCTTCGACCAGTTCGGGGAGTCGCTGTTCGAGGGTCGAGAGTTCCTGGAGTTCGTCGTCGAGTCGGCGTTTCTCCTGTTCGAGTCGGTCGATGTCCGCCTGTATCTCATCGATATCGACGGGGCGCATGATGACGTCGCGCAGGTCGTCGCTGCGGGCGACTGCGCGCCGCGCCTCGTTGTTTTCGAGCAGAAACGCGTAGAGGTCCGCGAGTGCGGCGTCGTCGAGTAGTGGGTCCCCGGACATCGCAACGTCGCCGTTCGTCCGGGTCAGCGCCCGCGTGTACGTGTCGTCGCCTATCGTCAGTTCCACGTGGCCCGTTTCTGCGTCGGCCTTGAGACTCGCCTTGTCGCTCCCCAGTGCCGCCATGAGTGCCTGAAGCGTCGAGGTTCGGTTCGTGGCGTTTCGACCGGTGAGGACGTTCACTCCGTGGTCGAGCGTCAGCTCTGTCTGGTCGATGCCGCCGACGTTCTCGACGGAGAGAGTGGCTGTGGTCAGCAGTTCACTCGTAGAATTCATACACGGAGATTTCGGTTACGGGCGGCATAAGTCCTTTCCTACTATCGGTATGGGTGGTCAGCAGGCGGTACGTCGAGAGCGACTGCCGGTACAGCAGTACGGACTGCCGGTACGTCGGCTAGAGAAACTGCGGAACTACTCGCACTGGCAACGGCCGCGGTCGAGGAGGTCCCCGACGGAGTACTGTGACTGGCAGTCGTTGCACGTGACGCGGACATCGACGTACACGTCGAAACGCCCGATACGTAGCTCGTTTGCCGTTCGGAGTGCGTCGAGTGACGTCTCCGTGACCGCCTGCACACGACTCCGAAGTTGTTGAATCGTAGTGCGGGTTTCCTCGACCTTGTCTTCTGAATCGTTCGACGTTGCCTCTGCACCCCTGTACTTGCGCAGGTACGTGTGGATAGCTTGGTGAGAGACGAAGTCGTTCTTGAGTCGGTCTACGTCGATGCCGTCCCGTTCGAGTCGTCGTTCAGTCTGTACTCGCATCCCACCCGAGACGTCGTCACCGGTGAGCAGTTCGTAGAAGTTCTCGACTTCGCCGTCCAGCACTTCGACGTTCTGGGCGTCCAGCGTCTCTCGGAGGACGCGCTGGTTGAAGTAGTCCGCGAGTTCGCGGAGACTTGACTGCTCGCGGCCCTCGCCAGTCCACCGACGCTCTAGTTCCTCGCCCATCCCTTCGAGGGTCCGCTCTGCGATGATTCGGCCGACCTTGCTCCGACGCTCGGGGTCCGCTTCCGTTGCGTTCACCGGAGTCGGTTCGTCCACTGACTCGTCAGTCATTCGTGGAGAAGATACGCAAATTGCGGTGAAAACAGTTTTGCCATTCTGGGATTGGACCCCGATATCCGACAGAGTGCGGTTGCGGCGTCGAACCTCCGTCTCGAACCCTCACTACGCGAGGGTTCGATATAGCAGTTGTCGTGTATGAAACAATCGTTTGTAACGCTTGTTTGTATGGAGTAATTGTAACGGTAGGTTGTAATATTGGCTCGTGACAGCAGTGGCCGTCGTTCGGTAGTGCAGTGGCCAGTTGGTTGAGCGGTATGGTAGTGCGGTAGCCAGTTGGCTGAACGATATACGTGTTCGATGACGGGATTAGTCCTCCAGTCCAGCTACCTCCCCTTGCAGATACGCGAGAATCACCTCTCCGTGGCACGTCTCGAACGGTTCTGAAGCAGTTTGCTGTGGCGAGGCGACACACCAACAGGCGAGCGTCTTCCCGCGAAGTTCCTCCACCGCTTCCCGGAACTCGTCGTCTTCCAATCGCTCGCAGAACGAAGTACGGTACTTTTCGATAGCCTCCGAGCGAGAATACCCATCTGATACCGAATACGGATTCCCGAGCCAACCGGGCGTGCCGACGTCGGTGTTCTCGATGTTGTTCCGACCGTGGTTCGACCGACCGATGTCCACGTCGAACTCGTCAGTATGCTTCTGATTAACTAGCGACGTCGTCGGGTCGCCGGTGAGCGTCCGTTGCTCCGTCGTCGTTTCCTCAGTCATGTATTTCTTGTGTGGTTTGTGGAGCTGTTCACTACAGCGAGCTATTCCGTCGGCAGTTGCGCGACTGCCCCATCGTCGATGTAGGAAACGAAGAGAGAATCGTCGTGAGTCGCCAGACTGAGACGACTGTACGATTCGGGTTCGTAGCGCCAACGTGTTTCGCCCGTGTCGCGCTCAACTGCGACGAGCTCTCGCTCAGCCGAGCAGACGACGAGATTCTCGAACACGACCAGTTCTTCCATAGTCGGTGCCTCGGTGACTGTCTTCCATCGGCGGCTCCCGTCGAGTTCGAAACAATCGACTCGGGCCAGTATACCTCCGTCCGGGTCGTTTACTTCGCTCCCGACGAACACTCCGTCGGGAGTCGGTTCGACCCACTCGATTTGGTAGCCACTGGAGCGACGCCACTCGATTTTTCCAGAGTTTCGGTCGAGCGCGACGACTTCCGAATCCGAGTTCGGAGGATGGCTTCGAAGATAGACCTGTTCGCCGAGTGCAGGCGGACGATACGAGTCCATTTCGCCGACTTCCGTCTGCCATCGAACGCTCCCGTCGCTCGGTTCCCGTGCCGTCACGGTAGATTTCTGGACGGTGAGAACAATCTCGCCGGTGGGTACGATACTCGGGTAGTACGACTGCGCGTCTGTCTGCCACTGAACGCTTCCATCACGTTTGGAGAGCGCAGCGACCCGAACTTGGTCCGCGCTCGTCGGCACCGGCACGACGAGCAGTTCGTCTGTGAACCCGGTCAGTCGGTACGTATTGACCGCCCGTTCGAACCGCTCGTCGCCCGACTTCGCGTCGAGTCCACGAATCGTTCGATGGTCACCGGAGGGGTCGAGTGCGACGAGCAGTGACCCAGAGCGCGCTATCATTCCGCGCTCGTGTACTCCCTCGCTCTGCCAGAGACGACTCCCTGCAGGACTGACAGCGTAGAGGTCGCCATCAGTGCTGTGGACGTGATAAGGACCACCCTGTTCCGGGACGGCTGGCTGTGCCTCGATAGGCCCACCCGTCTCGAATCTGAACGACCGCTCGCCACCACGAGCATCGAACCCGTGTAGTGCCTTGTCTTGTGCGCCGACGATAAGCTGGCCGTTAGCAACTGCGAGTGGGCTGGCAGTACTCGCATCCGGAATGTCCTGTCGCCACACTGGTGCAGTACTGTTCGACCCGCCGACTGGAAGCGAACTACAGCCAGCAATCGAGAGCGCCCCAATCGTCGTCAGTCCGCCGAGAACGTCGCGGCGAGATACTCCAGTAGGACGGTCACTCATTCGACAACACCTCCTCGTCGAGTCGCGCTAGTTGCCAACCCTGTCCGAGGTAAACGCCGTCACCGATTACTGCGCCCCATCGAACTTGGCCTCCTTCGAGATAGCCGTCGAATCGGTACTCGTTGACGAGGGCTCCCTTCATATCGTGGACGTAGAGGGCGGTCGGTGAGAACGGAACCGTGCCGCTGTCTCCACGCTGGCGTGGGTTCCCGCCGACCAACGTCACCAGTTTTCCACCGGCCATCGTCGGACCGCTCGTTATCGCGTTGGCCGTCTCGGTCCGCCAGCGCCGTCTACCGGTCACCCGGTCGAACGCGTAGAGGTAGTAATCTGCCGCTCCGACGTACACCGTGTCGTCGGTGACGAGTGGCCGAGTGAACACGGTATTCTCGAGCGACCCCGACCATCGTCGTTCACCGCTCTCAGCATCGAACGCGAGTAACTGTTCGGTTGCACTACCGACGTACGCCGTCCCATCGTTGACGGCGACAGCGGACAGTGTCGCACCAACGTCGAGACGCCACTGCTCCGTTCCCTCGGAGTTCATGCGCCGGAGCGTGCCATCGAGCAAGGGAACGATTACGCCACGTCCGTCTCTGGCAGGTGCGCCCGCGAGCGATGCCGGAAGGTCGTAGGTGAATCGGTGGGCACCGCTTTCCCGGTCGAATCCGACGAGTCTGTCGGGGGCGTCGTTTTCGGTTCCCGAGACCGGAACGACGACGCTATCGTCGAGTGGAATCGGCGCGTACTCTACGACACCGGGGTCTGCGTAATCTACGTGGTCGATTGGTTTCTCCCAAACTGTCTCGCCAGTGGCGTAATCGACGGCGAACATCTCTTCGGCTTTGGAGAAGACGTAGGCGTACTCGTCGTCGGCACCGACGGGAGAACCGCGACCTTTCGCACCGGATACGGTCCATCGTTCGTCTCCGGTCTCTGCATCAATCGCGGTCAGAACTGTTCCATCCCTGAACGGACTTCGAGACCCGACGAGCAGTGGCCCATCCGCAGGCCGAAGACCGTGGGTTGGTTCGTCGATTCTGTAGTGCCACGCGGTCTGCATCGGCAGTTTTCCCTCGTCGTCTTGAGAGAGCATACTGCAACCGGAGAGACCGACAGCCAGCGCGGGGAGAGTTTTCAGCGCTTGGCGGCGCGAATAGGAGGGCATCGACTGGGCCTTTCTCGCTCTCTGTCATCAGTTTTGTCACTTTGGAACAGTCGGCTGCTGAAACGAAGCCCCTATATTCCCGATATTCTATTGACTCGACACCATCCCCGCCCATGACTCCTGCCTCGATACCCGCCGTCTATCAGTCCGACGGTGTAGAACGGTTGCCGTTTGACAGCACGAGCGCGAGCAAGCGATGACTCCGGACTCGAATACGACACCCGAGAAAGAAGTCGGAGAACTTTCCCGAAACTGGAGCGTGCGCGACCAGACGCTCTTTCGCGCGAGTGGAACTCTCGGCGAGACGACGCGATACGAGCGAAACATCTCCCCGACTGTGTTGCAGACGGCACTCGACCGGGCGGCACGAACTGTTCGAGAGACCCCCTCGAATCGAGATGGCTACGCGGTCCCGCTTCACGAGGAGAATCGACCAGTCGCGACAGACGAGTACGTCCTCTGGCGACCCGACAAAGAACAACTCGGCTGGTACGACACCAGTTTCGGCATCGATGGCACCGTCCGATTCGTCTCCCTCGATGCCGCCACGGAGACGACGATAGGCACTCGTCTCAAATACTGGCACCCAGAGCTGACGCCGGAATCGAGCCAAGAACTCGACGAGTTCGACCTCCCGGAATCCGAAGTCCACCCGCAGTCGAAGCTCTCGGAGACGGAATGCGAGTCGTTCTTCGAAGAACTCTACGAGTTCGTCGAGTCCGAACGCGAGACCGAAAGACGAGCCAACAGAACCCAACATCAGTCGAACGACCTCGAAACCCTCGTCCATCGGGGAGTCGCCGTCGGGCCGTTCGTCTCTCTCGGGCGGGTAAATCGTCGAGACGACCTCGGTCAGTATCGACTTCAAATTACGGAAGAAGACCGGCAACAGGCTGACGTGAACCTCTACAGAGACGAGGGAATCTACCCCGACAGCGTCTATCTCGTCGATACTTTCGGAGAACGAGACGCGTTTCCGCTCGTCGTGCGAACGACACACGTAGACGGAAGCGTGCTGACGGTTAAACCAGCCCAGTCGTGCCCTCGGGACCCCTCGACTGTCGAGAAACTGCTCACGGACGGTCATCGTGAGTACTACCTCACTCACCTCCTCAATCCGGTTCCGTTCGAGCGTCGAACGGACGCACTGGAACGAATACAGTCGAACGAGTCGAAGCGCGACCTGCTCACCGGAAATCGCCCCGTCCGATTCGGCAGTGACGAACTCTCGGTGCCGAGTGTCGAGATGGAGTTGAACGAGTATCAACAGCAGGCCCTAAAGTGGGCAGACGACGCAGACGACTTGCTCTGCATCCACGGTCCACCCGGCACCGGAAAGACCCGCACGCTCACCGCGTACGTACTTCACGCCGTCTGGCACGGTGATACCGTACTCGTGACTGCGCACTCGAATCAGGCCGTGGACAACCTCCTCGTCGGCGATAGCACACTCGACGAGCCTGAACCGGACACGCTCCACGACTTCGCAACTCGCTCGAACGACGAAGACGGCGAGAGAGACGAGGGAAGCGAGGGAGACGAGGAGGGCATCCGTATCGCTCGCGTCGGTCAGAACTCGAACAACGACGTCGTCAACCAGCACTACGCGAACACGTCCGTCGCCGAGGCAGATGTCGTCGCGGCGACGACGAACGGGGCCGCCCAGTTCGACACGGATCAGTTCGACGTCGGTGTCGTGGACGAGGCGACACAGGCGAGTCGGCCAGCGACCGCTATCGTCCTCGACTGTGCAGAGAAGTTGGTACTATCCGGTGACCACAAGCAACTACCGCCGTACTGTGCGGACGAGTCGATGAAGGACGAACAGCTTCACGTCTCGCTGTTCGAACACCTGCTCGACAGATACGGCGACGAGATTTCGGTGCTGTTGGGGCGGCAGTATCGCATGCACGCGGCTATCGCCGAGTTTCCGAACGAGGCGTTCTACGACGGCGAGTTGGAGACTGCGGACCACAACCGAGACTGGCAGATAGGTGACCTCGACCCGCTCGTCGGCATCGATATCGACGGTGAGGAAAAGCGAGTGTCTGGTGGCCACTCGCTCTACAATCTCGCCGAAGTCGAATCGGTCGTCGAGGAGGTCGAACGACTGGTTTCGAACGGGGTCGATGCCGAGGACGTCGGCGTGATTTCGATGTATCGGGGCCAAATCGGGAAGATTCGGTCTCGACTCCGCGAGACCGGTATCGATGGGATTGGAGGCGTGACTGTCGATACAGTGGACTCGTTTCAGGGCGGAGAGCGTGAGGCAATCGTCGTCTCGTTCGTCCGGAGTAACGACGAAGGACGGAGCGGATTCCTCGAATTTGGCGACGAAGGGGCGCGGCGACTGAACGTCGCACTCACGCGGGCGCGCAAACGACTCGTCCTCGTCGGAGACTGGGAGACGCTCTCAGCAGTCGCCCCGAACCGAACGGCCGAGAATAGCTGTGCAGAACTGTACGACGAACTCTCCGAGCAATTGGCACGAGAGGGTCGTCTCGTGGATTCACGATGAATTCACAGTCGTCGAGAACATCGACACTTGTAGCGCTGATTCAGAACCTCGATTTCACTACTAGACAACCCCGAGTGACGTGTATAGAGTGGTAGTTAAGAGAGGACGTACAAAGAGCCATCCTCAGTTGCAGCGTAGATTCGGTGCTTAACGGGTGCGATATCTCGCGTCGGCGATTCGAACTCTCGCATCCAACGCCGCTCTCCTTCGAACGAATACGCAGCGATAAATCCATCGCGGTCTGGGGTGGCGCCACCGACGACGAGTGAGCCGCCAGCAATGACAGTATCTCCGTAGTAGCCGTCTTCTCGACCGAACTCGGAGAGCGTCCAGTTGGTGGTCCCATCAGCGCGGTCGAGGGCATACAGTCGCTCCCCGTCACCGCTGGTGCCAGTGTCGAGCATTGTGACGAACAGCTGCTGTGGTCCGAGCGCGGCTCCCAAGGGATAGTCACCGAGGCTTCGATGCCACCGAACACTCCCCTCGGTATCGAGCGCGACGACGCCACCCTTCTGGTCGTCCATGGATTCGTCGATGACGTAGACGCCATCAGTGCCGAGGATTGGGATTTGTCCGAAGTTGATTCCCTGTTCGGCACGCCACCTTGCTGCGGGTGGCTTGTCCTGCAACTGCTGCAGAAGTCCACGTGGAGCGAGACGTTCGGTCATGCCGACGTCGGTGACGTAGACTGCATCATCGATGGCGACGCCCGCGTACCCAACGCCGGCTCCGCGAGAGATTCGATATCTCTCGTTCCCGTCTTTGTCGTAGGCGTTGATTCCGCCATTGTAGGGAACAAACGGGCCACGAGACGACGGCATGATTGCATACGACCTCGATGGCAGATCGACCGACCACTGGACCGTCCCATCTCGGAGGTTTCGTGCTTGCAACTCGTCCCCGCCGACGTAACAAAAGCGCGAGTTAGGCCGGATTGCTACGGTGGGACCTTCGTCGTCCCGCCACGCAATCGTGCCGTCTTGGTGGTGTGCGGTGACACCATCGTACCCGCCGACGAGAATACGGCGCGTCTCTCCAGTACCTCCAACGACCACTGACGTCGCTGCACCTGTGGACGAAAATCGCTCGACGGTTGGAGTACTCGGTGGGGAGACATCGGGAGACCGTGCAGTGTTTCGAGGGCCGTAGTTTGCCAGCGGCCACGTGTCCGGGGCGGGCGAAGGTGCTGAGACTAATGCTTGTTCGGCACAGCCTGCGAGACTCGCCATCCCAACGACGGAGGACGCACGGAGAAGGTCTCGGCGAGTGACTCGCCGCTCGTCGCTAGAGGGCATACGTGAACGATGTGTCACCCGTCATGAATCAGTTGTGGAAGTTATCGGCGGCTAGGAAATAACTTCGTAGCGTGCTGTGATTAGCTCGACTGCGGGGTTTCTCGGATGGCGGCGCGTTGGTCGGGGATAAGGTCGAACTCCGGTTCGACGTCGCCGAGGACGAGGAGCGCGTAGTACCGGAGGTAGGTCTGGACGGGAACCTGAACGAGTGCAGCGGCAACGAGGACCGTGAACGCGTAGAGGAGTCCGACGACAACGAGGACACCGACGCCAAGTGGTTCGGCGACGAGTGTAAGGAGGCCGATACCGAGCGCGAAGAGGAGACCGAACGGAATGAGAAGGGCGATTGCCACTAGCGCGGTGACGACGGCGACGAACACGCCGCCGATGATGGTGAGGAAGAAACTCGCGACGACGTACGCGAGGTACTGGGTCCACTGGCTGGTGATAGTGGGCCAGAGTCGTCGCCAGGCGGCGAGGACACCGGAGTCGTCGAGAACCATGAGGGGAACGACGAAGACAGTCGTAAAGCCGTTGAGGAGACCCACGAAGATGGCGAGCACGAAGAAGAACGGAAGGAGGACGAGCAGGAAGGCAGGTGACAAGCCAGTGGTGACGCCGACGTCGAACAACGGGAGGAGGAACGGGACTGTCAATAGCAGGAGACTCCCGAATACGAACAGTCCAATGAGTAATCGGAAGCCGAACAATCGGAGGCCCTGTCGCCAGCGCCGCCCCCAGTAGTGGCGAATCCGAACCTCTTGGGTGCGCAATGATTCGACGAAGACGAACTCCATGATCGAACCGACGAGAGCGAACGCTAGCCCAATTAGGAGGAGAACGCCGACGATGGCGGCTATCAGGACCCAGAACCGAAAGCCGAACAGTTCAGTCGGTGGTGGTCCACCGGCCCCGTTTCCAGTTCCGTCGCCGCCGAAGGTGTACTGGAAGGAGTTGAAGTTGGCTCCGGGGCCGCCGACGAAGAAGACGACGAGTGCGAGTTTGAGCCACGTGGTACGGTCGATTGGCGTGAGATAGTTTCGCGTTGCGTCGAGCGCGTCGTCGATATTTTCGAGTGCGTGAAGTGTCATGCAACTCTCTACGCGCCCAGTTAATAAAATAACTAACAAGAATCTCAGCGAGTGAGAATTGAAAAGCACTCCACTAAACGGGGTTGCTTCGAGCAATGGCTACCCGCATGTCGGCACGTCTGTCGCCGATTCTATCTCACTGGGAATCAGCTAGTCGGTATAGGGTTAACAGATGCGAAGAGCGAAGTATCGGAGAACGACGATGACTGAACACACTATTTCCGGCGTCGAACCAGTTACGGACCACGTCCACCACAACTCGTGGTCGGCGAACTTGGAGAAACCCCAGCATGGAGAGCAGCGTGCGGCGGTCGTTAGGGGTGCAATCGAAGCGGTCGAACACACCGCGCCGGGCTATCACGTAAATCTCGTCACGCACGGGGCTCATGGACGACCGGACTCGTATCTCGTCGAAGTACTCGCCGAGAAGTTCGGCGACGATATCGAGTGTTCGTACGTCAAGCAGTGTGGTTGTGGCGGTCACGTCCTTCGCGTGCAAGTCCGCGACCGCTGAAGTCGCCCACGGCTAGCCACCGATTGTGACCAGACCAGACGAGACCAGATGAGACCAAATGAGACCAAATGAGACCAAATGAGACCAGATGGGACCAAATGAGACGACTCGAACCGGCGACACGTTCAACAGACTATCACACCTGTTTAGATAACGCATGACGGCTGAGTTCGTGTCTCGTTGGGCGCGTCGGCACGTCGCTGTCGGTGCCCTCTTTCTCGTCGCGTGGCAGATAGCGGCAGTTCTCGAAACGCCCCATCGAGCGAGTGTGACGCTCGGTCTCTACGGATTCGTGCTCCACACCGTCGTCGGGAAAGGGTATGCGCTCGTGCCGACGTATTTCGAACGGTCACTCACTGTCCGTCGAGCACCTGTCGCAACGCTCCCACTGCTCACACTCGGGTCACTCGGGATGGCCGCTGCATCAGTTCCAGCGGTCCCCACGACGCTCGCTGCGATTGGTGCTGTCTGTTGGGGTGTCGGCATGGGAATCTTCGTCGGCGCGCTCGGCGTGACCATTAGAGGTAATCTCCTCGGAAGCGAGACAGGTACTGGTGACGTGAACGCAGACCGCCAGCGCATCGACCGTCTCGCCAACGCGTTCGTACCGATCGTCTTCGTCTACCTCCTCGCAGGGACGTACGAAACAGTCGCCGTCGGCGTCGGCCTGCCACTACTAGCTGACCGAGGGATGGCCGGTGCCAGCCATCTGCTGGCCGCCGGGGGTGGTGCGCTGCTGATATTTGCGATAGGCTTTCGCTTGCTTCCGCGCTTCCTCGTGGCGTCACCACCCACATCGCTCGTCTCTCTCGTGTTATCGGCAGGAGCCGTCGGTCCCGCACTCCTCGCTGGCAATCTCTGGGGGACGGTCTGGTTCCGGATTGGTGCCGTCGCAGAGAGTACCGCCATCGTCGGGTTTGCGGTGGCTTACCTCGTCCTCTTTCGTCGGTCGGATCGTCGTCGAGTCGGATTCTACGGCCCCGTAGTCGGGTCCCTCGCAGGTGTCGCTGGCGTCGCACTCGGCCTTCATTTCGCGTTCGGTGGTCCGATTGTGAACGGGGCGTTCGCCCATTTTCGATTGAACGTGCTCGGGTTCCTCGGACTCACCATCGTCGGGGTCGCCTACCAGTTCTACCCGCCGGGAGTCGGGACGTTTCCGGCAGCAGGAGACCGGACGGCAGGTATCTCGATTGGGTGTCTCGCAGTCGGTGTTGGCGTCGAGGCCGGAGGGTTACTCGCGGGCCTCGACAGCGTGGTACTGGTCGGGCGACTGCTTGCGCTCGTCGGAGCGGGCCTCTACGCGTACCTGCTCTGGGGACTCTTCCGAGAACGCTACGGCGAGAAGTGAGAGTTCGGTGCGACTGTGGGCCAGCTATCCACCGTTCGAAAGTTGGCGTCTGCTAGGGTCCACTGACCAACATCCGAAGGGGTAGTTGGAGAGAGTCCAGCCTCCTGAATCGAGGTGGCCAAGAGAGGTCCGGACGTCTCGAAATCGAAAGTGAGGTGGTCGTCGTTCCATCCACTGGGTTACGTGTCGGGGTCCGGGTCGAAGATGTCGGGACGCTCCGCTCCTTCGGCCTCGATGACCGCTAGACAACCTTTCCGCATGACGCGGCTGAGCGAGTGGTCAACGAGTTTACTCGCGCCCGGGACGGGGAAGTTCATCGTCGCGACAGTGGTGCTCCCTGGTGCGACCTGCTTCGTCTGGATGTGGGTCTGCGGTTCCGTCGTCAGCGACCCCTCGGGCCAGAGTTTCTCCCAGACGTTGCCGATAGGGTGGAAGCTACTGGTGAGGTTCGGGCCACCCGTGACGAAGTACACCCTCGCGGTGTCGCCCGTCTGCACCGTCGGTGAGCCACGATTGTCGGGTGTGATGCCGTACTTCTCGCCGTTCAGCAGGACGTACGTCGGGTCCTCGCGGGGCATCGAACCCATGCTGAACTCGTGGTGGCCTTCCTCGCCCGCGCGCTTGTCGGTGTATATTTCGTGCTGGCCGAAGTAGAACTCGTGGTCCACTTCGGGCAGTCCCTCCTCTGGTTCGACCAGGATGATACCGAACATCCCCGCCGAGATGTGCATGTCCATGTTCGGGACCGCACAGTGGTAGATGTACGCGCCGGGGTAGGTCGCCTTGAACTTCAGGTGGGCCGTTTCGCCCGGAGCGGTCATGGTGGCCTCTGCCCCGCCGCCCGGTCCTGCGACGGCGTGGAAGTCCACGTTGTGGGGCATGGCGTTCTCTTCGGGGTTCTCGAAGGTGAGGTTCACCGTGTCACCTTTCCGGACCCTGATGAACGGGCCAGGTACCTGCCCGTTGTACGTCATGTACGTGAACGTCACACCGTCTTCGATTTCGCCCGTGACCTCCTCGGGGCGAAGCGTTACCTCGACCTCCTTTGGCTCGGTCCGACTGATGGGGTCGGGAATGTCGGTCGGGTCTGCAGCGACGCGCTCGACTGTCTTCTGTTGCTGTTTGCTCGTGGCTTTCTCCGTTCGTCGTCTGTTCGTTTGTGGTGCAGAGTCGGCCGAGCAGCCAGCGAGTGACGCTGCACCGCCGACACCGATTCCCTGCAGGACCGTGCGTCGAGTGGTTGGCATCGTTGGTCACCTTACACTAGCATATCCGAATCCGTAGCACTTTAATCGAGAACCAGATTCTCGGCCGTAGAGAAGGCTAGCGAACATGTTCTCGGTGTTTTCAGGTCGTGAGAATCGGCGCACGGTTCGGCGCGAACGCTCTCCGAGCGGAGTTCGAAAATAGAGCAGTCGAGGGGTATCGACAGTTCAGTCGTCGTCGAGCGGCGACTCGATTGCGAGCGGCGAGTCCGCTGGCCCCTCCGTCGGCGTCGTCTCACCGCGGTTCAGCACCTTCTTCACCACGTCGTATCCGAATATCACCGTGCCGAGGATGACCAGCACGTCGCCCGGCATCCGCGCCCAGAACAGCAGTTGGACGAGGTCGCCCTCGTAGAACGCCAGACTTCGGGCGGCATCGTAGTGCTGGGTGAACGCCACCTCCAACTGGAGGAAGCCGACCGGGAGCAAGCTAAGGCCGACCATCAGCGCGAGGCCGACGTTCCACGCCCAGAACGCCCGCCGGAGGTTTGTCTCGGACCACTTGCCCTCGGGCACCGCGATGCGGAGCATGTACGTCACCATGCCGAGCGCGAGGAAGCCGAACGCTCCGAACATTGCGGCGTGGGCGTGGGCCACCGTGAGGTAGGTGCCGTGTTCGAAGTAGTTGATGAACGGCAGGTTGATGAAGAACCCGAGGACGCCCGCCCCGACGAAGTTCCAGACGCCGCTGGCGACGATGAACATGAACGGGAGGGTGTACGGGAACGACTCCCCACTGTCCGCCATCGCTCGGTACTGACCGATGGCCTCGTAGAGGATGAACACCAACGGAATGAGTTCGAGCGTCGAGAAGACGCTCCCGATGGGCACCCACATGTCTGGCTGGCCGACCCACCAGTAGTGGTGAGAGACGCCGATGACGCCCGTACCCATCACGAGCAGGGCTTGGACCATCACCGCCTTCTCGGCCGAACGCTTGGACAGGAGGTTCATGCTGACCAGCGTGACCCCGACCAGGGCGACGATGAAGAACTCGAAGGCTCCTTCGACCCACATGTGGACGACCCACCAGCGCCAGAACTCCGTGACGACGATGTTCGTCTGCGGGGTGTAGAGGAAGCCTGCACAGAACAGTAGCGCGATGGAGCCGCCCGCGTACAGGATCATGTGCGCGAGTCCATAGCGCGGTTCGCGGTCGAGTAGTGGTTTCAGGCCGCGTGCGGTCAGCCCCGCCCACGCGAGGAAGCCCACGAGGATGCCGACCTGCCAGAGTCGCCCGATTTCGAGGTATTCGAGCCCCTCGTTGCCGAATATCCACCAGAGATTGCCGTCGAAGTAGCCCTTCGAACCGAGCCAGATGCCTGCGAGGCCGCCGACGACGACCACGACGAGCGTGGCGAGCAGTCCGTTGACGTACGTGCCCTGCTTGTTCGGTTCGCGCCCGGTCAGTAGCGGGGGAAGGAACAGCCCCGCGCCGAGCCAGAGCGTGGCTATCCAGAGGATGCCAAGGTCGATGTGCCACGTCTTGGCGATGGAGAAGGGCAGTAGTTGCAGGACGTTGATACCGAGCATCTCACCCAGTCCGAAGAACTCCGCGCGCTCGATATAGTAGTGAGCGAGGAGTCCACCGAGCAACACCTGTCCGAGGAAGAGCCCTGCGCCGACGAGGACGAACCGGAGCGCGGCGGCCTGTCCGGGGAAGAGGTCCACCTCGTCGGGCCGGGGAATCGTGACGCCCTCCGTCTCGGGTTCGGTGAGTTCGATGGACTTGTAGAGCCAGACGCCGACGCCTGCACCCGCGACGAGCAGCACCATCGCGACCACGCTCCACGTCATCGCCGCGCCAGTCGCTTCGTTACCAGCGGCGGGGTTGTACGGCCAATCGTTGGTGTAACTGTGACTGCCACCGGGGCGGTCGGTGTGCGAGAACCACGCCGTCCAGAGGGCGAAGTCGGCGAATCGCTCGGCCTCCGCCTCGGTCTCTATCATGCCGACCGGGACACCACGTTCGTGGCTCCCTTCGTGGTAGCGTTCGACGTACACCTGCCTCACCTGCTCGTGTGCGTACACTTCTGCGGCGGAGTACTGGATTCGGTTGCCCGGGTTGCCGTCTGCGAGGTCCGACTTCACCGCGACGTCTACTGTCGCCTGCTCGCGGGACGTGAGCGTGCCATAGGAGTCGGTCCCGTACTGTTCGCGGGCGTAATACTGACGCATGAACTGCACATTCAAGTCCAGTGTATCGGCGGTAAAGTCCTCGCCGTAGTACGCGCCGTTGCCAAGTATCGATCCGTGGTTCATCAAGCCGTTCGACTGGAAGACCGTCTTGCCCTCTCGAACCTGTTCTCCGGTGACGATGGTCTCGCCGTTCGGCCCTTCTACCTCCTGGGGGATGGGCGGTGCCGCCTGGTAGGAGAACCACGCACCCACACCCATTACGGCCAGATTCAACACGAAGACGACCGCGAGTATCTTCGCGAGTGTGCTACGTTTGACTTTCATACACGCCGAGATTACAGGTATCGTGACTTGTATCGGAGACGTCGTTCTTGGAAGTTGAGAAGGCCCCGAACACGTTCGGTCCACGTTTTCACTGGGTGAGAATCAGAGCTACCCCCATTTATCCGAGGCAAATAGGTGAAACCGAAGATGACTCGAGATACACTCGACCGACGAACGGTACTGAAGACGATAACGGTCGGCGCGGCCAGTGCTGCACTCGCTGGCTGTACGAGTACCGGTGATACGGGTGGTTCAGACGGCAGCGACACGAGTGCAAGTGACACCAGCAATGAGAACGAAGATAGTGACACCACCAAAGAGAGCGGAGGTAGTGATTCTGGCAGCAACTCGGTCAGCTTCGACGGGTGGTTCGACGACGTGTCGAACTACGATGGCGTCGCCGACAAAACGGGAAGTTCCGAAGTGACCGTCGAAGTCGGTGCCGAAGGGAACAACGGCGCGTTCGGATTCGGACCTGCGGCACTCGAAGTCGCCTCAGGGACGAAAGTCGTCTGGAAGTGGACCGGAGAAGGCGGTGCGCACAACGTCGTTACCGACAGCGGCGAGTTCGAGAGCGAGATGAAATCCGAGGCGGGATACACCTTCTCGCACACGTTCGAGAGTTCGGGCACGTACAAGTACTACTGTGAGCCGCACAAGACGATGGGCATGAAAGGCGCAATCGTCGTGGAGTAACACGCTCTCATGTCCGAACCAGCGACCGGACCGGCCGGACCGAACCCGGGGCGTCGGTCACCCAAGCCGCCGCGTCGCGTCGATACGGCCGAGCGCCCCTTCGTGTTGATATGGGAACTCACGCAGGCCTGTGACCTCGCCTGCGAACACTGCCGGGCCGACGCCCAACCCGACCGGCACCCCCGAGAGCTCACGACCGAAGAGGCAAAGCGCCTCCTCGACCAGACCCGGGAGTTCGGCGAGGGACAACTGGTCGTCTTCTCGGGTGGCGACCCGTTGAAGCGCGACGACGCGCTCGAACTCGTCGAGTACGGCACAGACATCGGTTTGAACGTCACCATGACCCCGAGCGGGACCACGTCGCTCACACCGAACGCGGTGTCCGAACTCGCAGACGCCGGACTGCGGCGGATGGCACTCAGCATCGACGGCTCGATTCCCAAACACCACGACGCGTTCCGTGGGGAAACGGGGAGCTTCGAGGACACGATGACCGCAGCACGTGCCGCCCAGAAGTCCGGGCTCCCCCTCCAGGTGAACACCACCGTCTGTCGCCAGACTGTCGGTGACCTGCCGGCAATCGCGGAACTCGTGGCCGACCTCGGCGCGGTCCTCTGGAGCGTCTTCTTTCTCGTACCGGTCGGACGCGGAGCGGCCTTAGAGCCGATTACGCCCGAGGAAGCGGAGGACGTGATGGAGTGGCTCGTGGAGAACGACGACGAGTGGCCGTTCGGCCTCAAGACGACCGAAGCGCCCCATTACCGGCGGGTCGCAATCGAGCAGACAGACAAGTCTCCGAAACGACAGATGGGAATCACCGCAGGCGACGGCTTCGCCTTCGTGAGTCACGTCGGGGAGGTGTATCCCTCTGGGTTCCTGCCCCAGTCCGCTGGAAACGTTCGCGACAGCAGCGTCGTAGACGTCTACCGGAACGCCGACCTGTTCAAATCGCTCCGTAACAAGGACGCGCTTCGTGGGAAATGTGGAGCCTGTGCCTACCGAACCGTTTGCGGTGGCAGTCGGTCGCGTGCGTTCGCGACGACCGGCGACCCCTTCGGGAGCGACCCACTCTGTTCGTTCGTCCCCGAAGCGTACGACGGACCACTCCCGTGGGAAGCGAGCGCTACGGGACGGCCATGACTGACGAGACGGATTCGACCGGGCGGGTCGTCTCGGAGAAACGAACCAATTCCGTACTCCCGAACGGCTTCAGGGTCGAATCAGAAACAGTCGGGACCGCCGACTCGGACCCAGACCGAACTACCGACCCGCAGACGGTCGCAGTCCGACTCCGTGAGTACGGCGAGTACGTCCGTCGGCGAGAACTCGACACTGCCCTCGACCGATTGGCGGCAAACGGCGACCTGAACCCCGAGCAAAGAGCTGCCCTCGTCCGCCTTTCGACTCGAATCTCCGACGGGTTAGTCGATGGCTGGGTAGCGAGACTCGTCGCCGACGAGGTCGATGAAGCCACCGTCCTCGAACTGTTCGGAGGGCGATAACGTGCGAGTCGGTATTATTGGCGGTGGCATCACCGGGCTAGCAACCCACCACTATCTCCGAGAGGCAGGCATCGAGAGCGTCGTCTTCGAGGCTGACGACGACCCGGGTGGCGTCGTCCGCAGCGAGACGGTCGCTGGACGAGTCCTCGACTTCGGCCCACAGCGGACCCGACTCACGCCGAGTATCTCGTCGCTGGTCGAATCGCTCGGCCTGGAGTCGGAACTCCGCGAGGCCGCCGACGTCCCACTGTACGTCTATCATCACGGGACACTCCGACGAGTGCCACAGACGCCGCGCGAGTCAGTGACGACCGACCTACTCTCGTGGGGCGGGAAACTCCGCGTGCTACTCGAACCCGCGACCGGTCCCGCGGTCGATGGCGAGACGGTCGAGGCGTTCTTGTCTCGCAAGTTCGGCGACGAAGTCGCACGGTACTACTTCGGACCGCTCTACGGCGGCATCTACGGGTCGCATCCCGACGAGATGCTCATGAAGTACTCACTGTCGAAAGCACTCGACTCGGCCGGAATCGAGGGGAGCGTGCTGACGTCCGTCGCTCGCAAACTTCTGGCAGGTCGGGAAGCACCCCCGATAGTTTCGTTCGACGACGGACTCCAACGACTGCCAGAATCATTGGCGAACGCTCACGGCGAGAGCGTCGAACTCGGAACGCCGATTCGAGCGGTACGCAGGGGCGGGTCTGCGTTCGTGCTCGAAACGCCGACCGGCGAGACGGTCGTAGACGAACTCGTCGTCACCACACCGGCGGACGTGACCGCTGGCCTCTTCGGCGACGTCTCCCCCGATTCCGCGGACTCGCTTCGACGGTTGAACTACAATCCGCAGGCCATCGTCCACCTGTACTCCGAGGCTGACCTGTCAGGGGCAGGCTACCAAGTCCAGTACGAGGAGGATTTCCGGACACTCGGCGTGACCTGGAACGCGAGTCTGCTAGACCGAGACGGCGTCTACACGTGCTATCTCGGCGGGGCCCGAAATCCAAAGTTGGTCGAGTGGAGCGACGAGCGACTCGCGTCCGTGGCAAGAACAGAATTCGAGGAGATAACAGGTCGTTCCGCGCGGGCACTGTCGGTGCATCGGTTGGCGCGCGGAATGCCTGCCTACGACCGAACCTGGACCGCGCTGGACCGGATTTCGATGCCGGAGGGAGTACACCTGTGTACGAACTACACGTCCCGTGCGGGGATTCCCGGTCGGATTCGAGAGGCGAAGACGACTGCTGGCCGGTTGGCCAGCGCGGAACGACGGACGGCTACCGCTCGCAGTACTCCTTGATGATTTTCTCCTCGACGCGGTGAAGCGTCTCGCTCGCCGTCGATTTCGCCACGCCGGTCGCTTCTGCGAGGTCCGTAAGCGAACAGTCTCGCGGCGTGTCGTAGTACCCCTTCTCGATTGCGGCGTCCAGCAACTCCCGTTGGCGGTCGGTGAGCAGACTTTCGGAACTGGTCATCTCGCGGACGTACTCGACGTCGAAGGGCATCTCGAACAGTTGTAACTGCGTCGTGAACGCGTCCAGACGCTCGCGCGAGGCGGTGATTTCGACCGTCGCTACCGAATCTTCGATAGTGAACGGCAGTTGGAGAGGGAGTCCGGCCTCCTGAATCGACGTCAGCAGCAGTGGTTCGGTCGTTTCGAATTCGACGAGAGCCATCTCTTCGGCCGCTTCGTGGAGTTCGAACCCCGCGACGCCCGTCTGGTCGTCCATCGTCTCCAAAACGGCGCGGAGGTCCGACGACGAAATCTCTAGCAGTCCGACGCCCGTCTCCTCGGCGGGGAACGCGGCCAGGACCCGAAACTCCGCCTCCGGATGGCTGGCCGAAACGTGGCCTATCCATACCTCTTCTGGAAGCGTGACGTGTAATTTCGCAGTCGTCATCCTTACGAACACGTAGGGGACTCGCGGATACTTAAGTACTCCCGAACATGTTCGGGGAGAGGCTCTCCCGTGTCCGAACCGTCTAGCAGTCTATGGAATCGCAGGCGAAGGGTGACAGCGGCGAACGAACCGAACTGTCGAGCGACGAGACGACCACAGTGGAGGTGCGCTGTACGGGACACGTTCGGCGCGCCGTCGGCGCGCCACGACTCTCGTTCACCTTCGAGGGTTCGACGCTTCGAGAGTTCCTCGACGCCTTCTTCGAAGTCCACGACGTGAGCGACATGCTCATCGCAGAGACCAGCGCGGACGCGACGACGCGTGGGTGGACGAAGCAACCGAGCGACCTTCCCGGTACGTGGCGGAAGAACCCCGAAGGCGAACAGACCCGAGCGTACGCCAGAGTCACTATCAACGGGACGTTCAACGAGCACATCGACGGGTTGGACTCGCAACTGACGGAGGGAGACCGGGTCGCGCTCATGTACCCGTTCATCTACTGCTGTTGAACTCGCCGTCGATAGAAGAAGACGAGAACGACAGTAGCTTCGGTCAGACCAGCGACTCAGGTCTGTCGCCCAGATAGTCGAAGACCGCCCCGAGGGTGAAGCCGTAGAAGACGTGGCTGAAGAACGTCAGCACGACGTACAGCACCAGCGCCAGTCCGACGTACCCGTCGTAGAACGCAGGGGCGAAACCGGTCCAAAGGACGACGCCGAACGGAATCCCCTTCGTCGCGTACTTCCTGCCCGGCAGGTACGACCCGATAGACGCGAACAGGAGCGGCCACATCACCATCCCCGTCAGGAGGAACAGGACGTAACCGACCGCGGCCGGATTCGACGGATACAGTGCGCTCAGGCCGGTTAATTCCGCCAACGTGGCGAACGCGTTCAGGTCGAAGGCGTTCAGACTCGTCGCGATGAGTAGTCCGACGGTTAGCGCCGCCGTTCCGACTGCTCCACCGATGGCACCGATTACGCCGTCTACGACGATACCCATCACGTGGTCGAACTCGGGTTCGGCCATGGTCGAGTCCTCTCGCTCGACGCTTAACTCAGATTCTTCCCCCTGCATGTTGAATGGTAACACTAACCAAGATAAAAACGTTGCCCCACCACCCGTACCTTGCGGAACCGATAAGTACATGAACGTTGTTGACAATTACCATGCTCTCGCCGGTGGGTGCGCGACTCCTCACTGTGACCCTCGCACAGACTCAGGACGGAGTCGTACCAAAGGGGACTCGTGTGGAAGTATTCCGACAGATATTCTCCGTGTTCCTGCTATTGGGTACGCTCGTCGGCGTCGTCGTCGTCGGCTACATGCTGTACAACGCCTACAAGTACCGAGACAGGGAGGGTCGAAGCGACGACGGCGACCATCCGCGACTCGGCGAACTTCCCTCCGGCGGTGGCGGCGGTCGAAAGCTGTTCTTCTCGTTCGGACTCAGCACCATCATCGTCGTGTCGCTCATCGCGTGGACGTACGGCACCCTCCTCTACGTCGAAGAGGACCCTGTCGCGCAAGGCGAAGACACCATCGAGATAGACGTCGTCGGCTACCGTTTCGGCTGGGAGTTCGTCTACCCGAACGGGAACACGACGAACGGCGAGTTACGCGTGCCGCGGGGGACGACGATAAATCTCACCGTGACTTCCGACGACGTATTCCACACGTTCGGGGTCCCCGAGTTACGGGTGAAAACCGACGCAATTCCCGGACTAGAGACCGAGACGTGGTTCCGGGCCGACGAGACGGGGACCTACGAAGCGCGCTGTTTCGAACTCTGTGGGTCGGGCCACTCGTTCATGACCGCAGACGTAATCGTGATGGAACCCGAGGCGTACGAGGAGTGGTACGCGAACACATCCAACTCGACCACGACGACGGCCAGTCCGACCACGAACAATTCTAGTTCGCTCCCGGTTTCGGAGGTGGTCGCGTGAGCGACGATAGCAGTGCGACCGACGGCTCGAATGGTCGAGGGATGACAGACGGCGGCACGACCGACGGCAGCGTGCCAGCGACCGGGCACGGACACGACAGTGGTCACGGCTCCGAAGACGACCACGGACTGCCCGCGACGACCGACATCAGACGCTGGTTGGTCACGACCAACCACAAGGACGTCGGGATTCTGTACACGGTGACGGCGCTGTTCTTCCTCGTGTTTGGAGGCGTGCTGGCGCTCCTGCTCCGAGTGCAACTGTGGACGCCGGGCGCGACGTTCCTGCCCGCGCTGTCGTACAATCAGGCCGTCTCCGCACACGGTCTCATCATGGTGTTCTGGTTCCTCTCGCCGTTCGCGTTCGGGTTCGCCAACTACGTCGTGCCACTGCAAATCGGAGCGAAAGACCTGGCGTTCCCGCGACTGAACGCGCTGTCGTACTGGCTGTACCTCTTCTCCGGAATCCTGCTCGGCGTCTCGTTCTTCCAAGGCGGCACCTTCGAAGGCGGCTGGACGATGTACGCGCCGCTGAACCTGCCGGTCTACACGCCGAACATCGGCGCGAGTACGGCGGTGTTGGCACTGATGCTGTTCACCGCGTCGGTCACCATCGGTTCGGTGAACTTCCTCACGACGATTCACCGAATGCGCGCGGAGGGGCTTACCCTCCGACGGATGCCGCTGTTCACGTGGACCATCCTCTTGACGGTCTGGATGATGCTCTTTGCCTTCGCCGCACTGCTCGCCGCACTGCTGATCCTGACCTCCGACCGCCTGCTCGGCACCCAGTACTTCGCGGCGACGGGTCACGCGGGGTCGCTACTGTGGGCGCACCTATTCTGGTTCTTCGGCCACCCCGAGGTGTACATCGTCTTCTTCCCCGCACTCGGCGTGATGGCCGAGACGTTCCAGACCTTCACCGGTCAGCGACTCGTCGGTCGAAAGTGGTTCATCGCGGCGATGGTCCTCGTGGCGCTTCAGAGCTTCTTCGTCTGGATGCACCACATGTTCCTGACCGCCATCAACCTCCAAATCAAGACGCTGTTCATGGCGACGACCATCGGCATCTCGTTGCCCTTCGACCTGATGGTGTTCTCGCTCATCTACACCACGATAAAGGGCCGCGTGCGGTTCACGACGCCGTTCCTGTTCTCGTTCGGCGCGCTGATTCTGTTCATTCTCGGCGGCATCACGGGCGTCTTCTTGGGCGCTGTCGTCCTCGACTACGAGTTCCGTGGCACCTACTGGGTGGTCGCGCACTTCCACTACGTGATGGTCGGCGGCGTGACGGCTTTGGTTGGGGGCCTCTACTATTGGTATCCGAAGATTACGGGTAAGATGTACGACGAGTATCTCGGGAAACTCCACTTCGCCGCGTACTTCGTCGGATTCAACCTGCTGTACTTCCCGATGTTCCTCGCGTGGGAGACGCCGCGCCGCGACTTCAGCTACGCCGAGGCGTTCATTCCGTTCCACCAACTCTCGACCATCGGCGGCTTCATTCTGGGCCTCTCGTTCCTCATCATGTTCTACAACCTCTCGAAGAGCCTCGTCGCTGGCGAGGAAGTCGGCGACAACCCGTGGAAGTTCTCGACCACGACGGAGTGGGCCGTCCCGTCGCCACCGCCGCTGGAGAACTTCCCCGGCAGGCCGACGTTCAGCAAGGGAATGTTGGAGTTCAAGACGAGAGCGAGCGGAGCGAGCGAACTTGCGGAAGGTAGAGAGAGCGTGGCCGACGG